>DASTYH010000247.1:0-10346 GCA_035765075.1 Gemmatimonadales bacterium | reverse complement strand
TACCGAGAGCACAACAACTGAAAACCGCAGATTACGCAGATTTACGCAGATTGATCGGGACGACAGAGGGGCAAGGAGACCACACAACATGTCAGGTTGTGGTTGCGCCCCGACGCTATCAGTGCGCTCCAGTCAATCTGCGTAAATCTGCGTAATCTGCGGTTCTCTGTTTTCTGTTCGCGCCGGCACAGTCGTCAGTCAAGATATCCGCTCCGGCGCACCACCTCCGCCACCGGGAGATCGTAGATCTCCCTCCACGCGTCCTTCCCCCGCTTCTCCAGGTACGCCTGGACGAGCCGGAAGCCGAGGAAGTAGCCGCCGGCGCCGGGGGCGCCCTCGATCAGGTGGTCGCTCCGTGAGGCGACCCGGTCGCTATCCTTCCGCTCGCGCGAGGCGAGGATCGGGCGCACGGCGGCGAGGAGCTCGCGCTCGTGCGCAAGGGCCCACGTCCACTCCTGCTCCCGGTACATGAGCGCCTCGGCGGGCGTGCGCTTCCCGCCGGCGTAGACCCAGGCGACGTACGACGCGAACCCCTCGCCCACGATCCGGTGGAGCACGGTGCCGACATCGGGATCACCCCGCTCCAGCGCGCTCTGCACCTGGTGCGTGAGCTCGTGGGGAAGGAGGTTGGCGAGCGCCGCCGAATCGGGCGTGAGGCGGGTGAAGTCGGCCACCATCCCGATCCCGCCGAGCCCGCCCATGTCGGTCCAGCCGGGGCCGAAGACGATGTACCAGGTGCCCGCGGGCCGGTGACCGGTGGTCCGGACGATCCAGTCGACGCCCTCGGTGAAGCGGCGGTCGAGGCGCACGGCGTCGAGGGGCGCGAGCCGGGTGTGGATCGGGTGCGCCGGATCGAGGAGCTTCACCGCCCACTCCCGGAAATCGGCCTCTTCGCCGAGATAGCCGTTCCAGAACTCCGTGTACGGAGCGTAGAGGCGATGGACCAGCCGGTTCACGAGGGTGTCGGCCGGCTCCCCCCGACCTGCCCGGAGCACCTCGGTCTGGATGCGGTAGAGGTTCACGACGCGGAGATCGCCGTCGGCCAGGCGAAGCTCGACGGGGGCGGGGTGCGGGGCGGGGGAGGGCGTCTGGGCCGGCACGGAGCCTGGCGCGCACGCCGTGGAGAGCGCGAGGAGCCACAGTCTGTTGTGGATACGCATGGCGGAAAGCTAACGCCGGGCTCCGGCCGCCGGTCGAGGGCTGAAGCCGCCACTTCCACCCTTCCATCCTTCCATCTTTCCACCTCCCACTAGGGTTTTCCCTAGTAGCGCGTTCGGCGCCCGATGCTTATCGTGGCAGACCCCTGAGTCAGAACCGGTTGGGCCCCTCCCGCGCCACGTGCGCGGCGGGCCCTGCTGCGCGCTGGAATCCTCTCCCCAACGCGGACGGGCCAATGCTGCGAGGCTCACTTGCTGTCGGTTTGGCATTCCTGCTTACGGCGTGCGGTGGTGCTTCCGGCGGGCCGTCGGCGCCGACCCCGCTCTACCCTGCCGTCGCCGGCAACTATTCGCTCAGCGGGACCTTCGACGACTTTCCGGAATCCTTCTCCCGGGTGACGGGGACGTTCTCCATCCAGCAGGCTTCGACCGCGACGGGAACGCTGACCGGCACCTCCCGGCTCACCTGGTGGGTGGACGGGGAGTCTGCGCTGTACGATTTCCCCCTGAGCAGCGCGAGCGTGACCACGACCGGCACGCTTACCTTCACCTTCGTGGACGATGTGGGCGACAGCTGGACCTTCACCGGCCAGGTCGCCTCGGGAACGGTGACCGGTCGCCATTCCCTGAACATCGGAGAAGCCGGCGGCGACCTCACCGGCGACTTCACCGCGACGCGGACGGGCGGGGCGACGGTGACGCGCGCGGAGCCCCCTCGCCCACCTGTCGCACCCCCGGTGTAGCGTAGGGCAGTAGTCGGCCGCGGCTTCGGTCGCGAGCCGGATTCCTCCATTCCGTGAGTCCTCGTGCCGGGAACCCATCCCAAGCTCCAGCAGATCGTCATTCCCGATCCGCGCGCCCTGCTGGAAGCGGCCGCGGACGGGTTTCTGCGCTGGGAGGGCGGCACCCCTGCGGATCCGTTTCCCACCCCCCGCTACCTCCTCGCCCTTCGCCAGGGCGGTCTCCGGGACGAGCTCTATGCCCTTGCCGCCGCGCAGGGGATCCCCGGCTGGTTCGATCCTCCCCTGGCCGTCTTCCACGAGCTTCCCCGCTGGCTCGGGGAGACGTCGCGCCGCCCCTGTGACGACTTTGAGCGAGCCGTGATTCTGGGCGGGGTCCTCCGGAGCCTTGGCGGTGAGATCTTCGGGCGCAGGCTCCAGCGCCCGGAGGACTTTCTCCGCTCGATCGAGCGCCTGGTCGGCGAGCTGGCTGCAGAAGGCGTGACTCCCGAGGCATTCAGCACGGCCCTCGACACGCGCTCCGGCCGTGATCCCTTTGAGCGCGAGCGCGATCACGAGCTGGCACGGATCTACGAGAGCTACATGGCGGCACTCGACGCCGCCGGCCGCCGGGATGGGCGGGACAGCTCGCTCGACAGCGCCCGCGCCATCGCTGCCGATCCGGAGGGTCTGGCTCGACGCCTGCGTGGCCGCCGGGAGATCCGCATCGTAGGCCTGAACGACCTCCGCGGAGGATGGCGCCCTCTCCTCGCGGCGCTTCTCGAATCGCCGGTCATCGATCGGGTCACCATCTACACCTCCGATCCCCTCGAGCTGGACGGTGGCGTGACACCGCCCGCCGAGCTTCGCGCGCCTGGACCAGGGACGCGTTGCGACCTGATTGCGGCGCCGGACACCGAGCGCGAGATGGAGGAAGTGGCGCGGCGGGTCCGGGAGCTCGCGGATCATGGCGTCCCGCTCACGGACATCGCGGTCGTGGCCCGCCAGGCGCGGCCCTGCGTGGACCTTGCCCTCACGGCGCTCGAGAAGTTCGGCGTCCCCGCCACGGCGCGGCGGCGGATCGCGCTCCGCGAGATCCCGGTGGTGCGCGCCATGCGCGCGCTCTTTGCCGCCGCGGCGGAGGGATGGAGCCGGCACTCGCTCGTGGAGCTGGCCGAGCAGCCGTACTTCGCAAGCGAGCTCGACGCCGGGATCATCAACTTTGCCGGGTTCCGGCGCCGCGTGTCCGGGCTTGACGCATGGGAACGGGCGCTTCGCACGCTCGCGCGCGAGGCGGAGCGCGAGGAAAGCATGAGCGAAGAGGAGCGGGAGGCGCTTCGCTCGCCGCTCCCACCTTCCGCCCGACTCCGTGCCGCTGCCGACGGCATCGCGGCGTTTGCCGCCCACGCGCGCCCGCTCGGCGATTCGCGGACCCTCGCTGCGTGGGTTGCCTGGCTCTCCGCATTCCTCCGCGACGATCCCTGGGGCGTGCACGAGCGGATGCATGGCGTGCCGGGAGACCGCTTCGACGTCGTGCGCGTGGACCTGGCCGGGTGGAAGGCGCTGAAGGCAATCGTGGAAAGCTGGGAGAAGGCTCTGGGGAATTGGGGCGGCGCCAACGATCGCATCGGGGCCGCGGAGTTCGCGGCGCAGCTCGCCGATCTCCTCGACGGGGACGCCGCACTCTGGACCCCTGTGATGCATGGCGTCCGGGTGCTCGAAGGATTTGCGGCGGTGTACCGATCCTTCGCCCATCTCTTCATCGTCGGGATGGAAGCCGGGCAGTTCCCGGTGCGCTCTCCGGCGTCTCCCCTGCTTGACGAATGGGAGCGACGGGAGCTCGCTGCCGCCGGCATGCCCTTCGAGGTACGGGAGCGCTGGGAGCGGCGGGAGCGGCAGCTGTTCCAGACGCTCCTTGCCGGCGGCCGCGAATCGGTGACGATCTCGTACGCCCGCCAGGACCCGGCGGGGAGGGAGGTCGTGCGGTCGAGCTTCGTGGATCGTCTCGTCGAGGCTGCCCGGCTTTCCGAGCGGGACATCGCGATCTCGAGCGCGCGAGTGCTGACCCCCGGTGCGAGGCTCTACCTCTCACCGGAAGCACCGGCGCGCGCGCGCCACGCATTCGCGATCGAGTTCGCCCGGGCACAGGGCGCGCTGACGCCGTGGAACGGGCTGATCGAATCGCCGGCGCTCCGCACCTGGCTCGAGCAGGAGTTCGGGGACGACCGGCTGTGGAGCCCGACCCAGCTCGAGAGCTTCGCCAAGTGCCCCTGGTCGTATTTCGCCTCGCGTCTGCTCGGCATCACCCGGTTGGAGGATCCGGGGGAGGAAATGGAGAGCACCACCCGGGGAGCGATCCTCCACGACGCGCTGCACCGCTTCTACGACCGGGCCCAGGAGCGCACCGGCGGCCCGGTCTTCCTCCGCGACGTCGATCTCGAGTGGGCGCGGCCGATGCTCGCTGAGTCGCTGGACGCGGCGCTGGCCGATGCGCGCGGCCGCGCCTGGCTGGGGCACCCGGCCCTGCAGGCGGCCAAGCGCGCCGAGCTCGTCCGGCTCCTCACTCGCTTCATCGAATTCGAGGCAGAGGAGCACGAGGCCATGGCGGGGTCGAAGGGGAATGCGCCGAGAATGGTGCGGACCGCCGTGAAGGAACATGAGGCCGCGTTCCGGGACGTGGTCCTCGAGCGGAACGGCGTGCGCTTCCGCTTTCGTGGTTCGGTGGACCGGGTGGAAATCGGGGTGGATGACCGATTCGAGCACGCCGAGCGACACCTTGCCGCGGTGGACTACAAGACCACCAAGTATGCGGCACCGGGGGGAGGGAAGAAGGAGGCCTGGGACGACGATGTGGTGCTGCAGGTGCCGCTCTACGCCTACGCGCTCAGCCGGGAGCATCCGGGCGCCGCAATCGCGCGGGTCGAGTATCGCGCCCTCAGGAAGCCCGAGGCTGTTCATCGACTTGAGCTCTACCAGGTCACGAAGGCCGGCCTCACCGCGAATCTCGACGGTGCCGCGCGGATGGAGCGGGCGCTCGATGCGGTGACCGAGCATGTGAAGCGCGCCCGCGGCGGGTCGTTCCCCGCCGAGCCCGCACGGTCATGCGGCTGTCCGAGCTTCTGCGCGTCGCTCGAGATCTGCCGGGTGGCGGGTGGCCCCCGCACCAGGGAGCGGTGATGCCCGGGCTCAAGCCGAAGCAGTGGGAGGCAGCGCGCCGCGTGGAGGAGCACCTCCTCGTAGCGGCGGGAGCCGGCACCGGGAAGACCACCACGGTGGTGGCGCGGATCCTCTACCTCCTCGGCGCCGAAGTCGAAGGCGAGCGGCGCGCGGATCCGGTGGCGCTGCACCAGATCGGCGCCATCACCTACACCAACGCCGCCGCCGCCGATCTCCAGCGGAAGCTGCGGAAGGGGCTTCGGAAGGCCGGGCTCCGCGATGTGGCGGACGAGGTGGACAACGCCCGCATTGGAACGATCCACAGCTTCTGCGGCGACATCCTCCGGGAGTTCGCGCTCAGGGCGGGGCGGGATCCCCGCGCCCGTGTGATCGAGGAGGGAGAGGGATCGGCACTCGCGGCGGAGGTGGCGCGGGAAACGCTGCTCGAGGAACTGGAACGCGGCGCGATCCCCCGGCTCGAGGACCTGCTCTCACTCTACAAGGTCTCCGACGTCGAGAGCTGGGTTGCCGGCCTCATCGGCGACAGCGACCGGCTGCTCCGCATCCTGGAGAAACGGGCGGCGCACGCCCCGCTCGAGAAGGCGCTTCTCGATCTGTCCGAGCGCGCGCTGCTTCGCATGTCCACGCGGCTGTCCAGCGACGGGGCGATCGATTTCGACCGGATGATCACGTGGACGCGCGACCTGCTCCGCCAGCAGGCTCCGGTCCGGCGCGCGCTCCAGCGGCGGCTGCACACGCTCATTCTCGACGAGTTCCAGGACGTGGACCCCGTCCAGCGGGAGATCGCCTACCTCCTCGGCGACCCGGAGAGCGGGAATCCCTCAACCACCCGCCTCATGCTCGTCGGCGATCCGAAGCAGAGTATCTACCGCTTTCGCCGAGCCGACGTCGCCGTGTGGACGGGCGTGGAACGCGATTTCACCGAGAGGGGTCTCGGGACCGTGGTGGCGCTGGAGGAGAATTTCCGGAGCGTTTCCCCGATCCTCGCCTTCGTGGATACGGCCATCGGGGCAGAGCTCGATATTCCCATCGAAGGCGACAGGCACGAGCCATTCGAAGTCCGGTACACCCCGGTCGTGCCGACCCGGGAGCCCCTTGATGCAACCGCGGTGGTCGAACTGCTCGTCATCCCGCCGGACGCGGAGGGAAAGGCCTGGAAGGCCGAGGAGTCGCGCAGGATCGAGGCGGCTGCGGTGGCTGACCGGGCGCGGGAGCTTCGGGAGGGCGGGGTCAAGCCGAAGGACATGGCCGTGCTCCTCGCCGCGTGGAGCGACGTCGGCATCTACGAGGATGCACTCCGGAATGCCGGGCTGCCGACGTATACGCTGCGGGCCGAGGGCTTCTACGACTGCCGCGAGGTGCTCGACCTCATCCTCGCCCTCGAGGTGGTGCGCGATCCCCGGGATGACCGCGCTCTCTTCGGGTGGCTCCGGAGCCCCTTTGTGGGCGTACGGGACGAGACCCTGCTGGCGCTTGCCCGTGCGGGGGCCCCGCCGCGCTGGGACCACCTCGATCTGGCGGAAACCGGCGAGCCGGAGCTCCTCCGCTCGGCGTCGGCGATGCTCCGGGAACACGTGGCGCTTCGCGACCGGATTCCTACGAGCGAACTGCTCGAACGGCTCATCGAGCGGACCGGGTATCTCGCCTGGCTTGCGCTCAGCGGCGAAACGGGGCTCCAGGCCATCGCGAATGTCCGCAAGCTCATCCGGATGGCTCGGCAGCAGCCCGAGCAGGGCGTGGGAGACTTCCTTCGCGCCGTCCGGGAGGCGCGCGCGCGCAACGTGAAGGAGGGAATGGCGCGGCTCTACGGCGAGGACGACGACGTCGTCACCATCACGACGATCCACAGCGCGAAGGGACTCGAGTGGCCAGTGGTCTTCTGGTGCGACCTCGGCCGGGCACCCATCCGAGGCGTCAACGGGTCGCTCGTGGTGGGTAGAAGCGGGCTGGCGCTCAGGGATCCCGACCAGGACGAACAGTCGGAACAGTGGAACACGCTCTCCCTGGCGGAGGAACGGGAGGGCCACGCCGAACGAAAGCGGCTCTGGTATGTCGCCGCCACCCGCGCGATGGACCGCCTCATCGTCGGGGGATTCTCGGCGGTGAGGATGAACGCCCACTGTCCCGGTGCGGCGCTCTGGAAGCACCTCGGTCGCGGCAACCCCGTCGATGGGGCGCTGGTCGACATTACCGGCCACGACGGGCGGCGGAGCAGCGCGCTGATCCGTATCTGCGAGGTGCCGCTCGAGCTCGAGAGGGAGGATATCCCCGGCGAGGGAATCGCGGTGGAGGCTGCGCTCGCCGGGGTACCGGAACTGCCCGTCCCGCTCGCGCCGATCGCCATGCGCGGTGGACGCTCGCGCCACAGCGCGACCTCACTGATGCAGTTCGAACGCTGCCAGCGACGGCACTGGTTCGGGTATGTGGCCGGGCTCCGCGAGCCGGAAAAGGACGGAACAACGGACGGCGTGGGTCGCGACGGGGGTCCGGGTGCCGTGGTCCGCGGACAGATCGTGCACGAGGTGCTCGAGCGTCAAGGCGAGGACGACCTCGACATCCTCCTCGAAGATGCCATCGGCCGCTGGGATCCGGACGCACCGACGCCGGAAGTGCCGGCGGGCCGCAGGTATCGGGACGGGCTGCGGGAAGAGATCGATCTTGTGACCGGCCAGCCCGATTACCGCGCGCTCGCCGAGCTGCCGTCGACGCACCGTGAGCTCGGCTTCGTCCATTTCGCGGCACCCGGCACCATCGTCGAGGGAAAGATCGACCTTGCCGCGGCTACGCTCGACGGTCTCGTGCTGCTCGATGTGAAGACCTGGCAGGGAGGCGACGATACGCTTGCGGCCGCCGCTGACCGGTATGCGCTTCAGCGGGACGCTTACGTGACGGCGGTGGAGGCGATCGGTGGTCAACCGGTGGCGCGGTTCGCATTCCAGTTCTCGCGCGCTGCCCGGCAGGTCAGCTCGGCCGTCACCCCCGCCGACCGGGCCGCCGCGGAGGCCAGGCTCGCAGCGCTCTTTCGCTCGATCGGTAGCGCGGCACCCGCACTAGCGTCCAAAGCCGCTGAGTGCCGTCGGTGCGGTTACCGGAGTGCCGGATGGTGCGCGGGGGTGAACGATGCCGATTCCTAAGCTCCAGCGCTGGATCGACCTCCTCGCCACGCTGCTCAGGCACCGGCTGCCCGTCTCCTTCGAAAAGATCCGCGACGAGATCCCCGCCTACGCGTTCCAGGACGGCGACACCACTGCCAAGGCCGCTGCGCAGCGGATGTTCGAGCGCGACAAGAAGGAGCTGCGCGACTTCGGGATCCCCATCGAGACCGTCCTCGACGACGCGAAGGAGGTCCTCGGCTACCGCCTGCCGCCGCGCGAGTTCTACCTCCCCTACCTCTCGGTGGTGCTCGACGGGCGGCAGACCACCCCGAAGACGGTGGACCGCGACGGATACCGCGCGCTCGAGCGGCTCGCCTTCGAGGCGGACGAGCTCAAGGCGGTGGTGGATGCCGCGATGCGCGTGCAGCAGCTCGGTGACCCCGCACTCGTCGAGGACGCCCGCTCCGCGCTCCGGAAGCTCGCTGCCGACCTCCCGGTGGACGCGACGATCGTCCGGGAACACCCGTCCGAATTCGTCGCCGCGCCACCGGCGCAGCCGGCGGCAGAGATCTTCGATCTCCTGAGCGATGCGCTCGGGCGTCGCAAGTGGGTGGAGTTCGACTACTACTCGATGTCGTCCGTCGGGGCCACCCGGCGGCAGGCGGCGCCGCTCGGGCTCTTCTTCGTGAGCCGGCACTGGTACCTCGCCGCCGCGGAGCGGGGCGCGGCGCAGGTGAAGAACTTCCGCCTGAGCCGGATGGGAAATCTCGAGGTGAACTCGCAGAAGCCGGGAACACCCGACTTCGAGACGCCCGCCGACTTCCGGCTGCGCGAGCACGCGCGCTCACGGAATGCCTGGGAGCTGGGTGACGGAGAAAGCGGTGAAGTGATCGTCCGCTTCCGCGAGGAGACCGGCGCCGCCGTGGCCGCCGCGCGACTGGGTGCGCCGGTGGAGGGGATGCCCGATGCCCGCGCCTTCACCGTGCGACGCCTCGACGCCTTCGTCCGCTGGCTCCTTCCCCTCGGCGACGCGGCGGAACCGGTGAGCCCCGACGCCGCGCGCGCCGAGCACGCGCGGCAGGTGGCGGCGACCCGCGCACTCTATGCGGGGGACCGGTGATGGAGACCGCCGCCGCGCAGCTCCGCCGCATCCTTCACCTGATCCCCACCCTCGCCGACGATCAGGACCATCCGATCGACGAGGTGGCGCGCCTCGCCGGGACCGACCGGAAGACGGTGATGCGGGACCTCCGGTCCCTGGCCGACCGGTTCGACGATCCGGGCGGGTTCGTCGAGGACGTCTCCATCATGATCGAGCCCGACAGCGTGTCGGTGCGGACGAATCACTTCCGCCGCCCGATGCGCCTCACCCGGCGCGAGCTCGCGGCGCTCGAGCTCGGCCTCGCGATGCTCCGCGGGGAGCGGCCGCCGGACGAGCGTCCCGCCATCGACCGTGCGCGCGAGCGACTCGGCGCCGTGGTGGCCGAGCTGCCGGAGGATCCGGAGCCGGCGTTTGCGGCCACCCGGGTCGGTGAGCCGCTGGCGGCGCCGGGGGTGGATCCCGAGCACCGGGCGCGCCTCCGCTCAGCGATCGAAGCGAGGCGGAAGGCGCGGATCAGGTATCAGAAAGCGGGCGACCGGGCGCCCGCGAGCCGCACGGTCTGTCCGCACGCGCTGGTGTACGCCGAAGGGATGTGGTACCTCGTGGCGCACTGCGAGGAGATGGGGCTTCGCTTCTTCCGGATGGACCGGGTGCGGGAGGTCCAGGTTCTCGACGCGACGTTCGAACGATCCGACGAATGGTCGGTCGATTCGGTGGCGTCGGGGCCGATGTTCCAGGCGGAGCAGGCGGGAACGGTGACGATCCGGTACTCGCCGGCCATTGCGCGGTGGATCGCCGAGCGCGCCGGGAAGGCGCTCGACCCGGACGGCAGCCTCACGCTGGAGCACCCCTGCGCCGATTCCGACTGGGCGGTGCGCCATGTGTTGCAGTACGGGCCGGATGCGGAGGTCATCGCCCCCGCCGAGATTCGGGGCGCGGTGCGCGACCGGTTGGATCGGATGGCGATACGGCGGGTATAACCGCGTCGGGATCGGCTGGGCGGCCTCCGCTGGGGCGGGCCCCCGCGCCCGCCCGCCCGAATCCCGGCCGCCCGCCCGAATCCGATCCCGCTGGGACGGACCCCCGCGCCCGCCCG
>DASTYH010000246.1:0-2395 GCA_035765075.1 Gemmatimonadales bacterium | reverse complement strand
CGACGACGAGGCCCAGCTCCATGATGCCGACTACATCCGTGCCCTGGAGTACGGGATGCCACCTGCAGGGGGCCTCGGCCTCGGCGTGGACCGGCTCCTGATGGTCATCACCGGCCTCCCCTCGATCCGGGACGTGATCCTCTTTCCCGCCATGAGGCCCGAGGCATGAGCCGGCGGCTCGAACGGCGGATCGCCCTGCGCTATCTCCGGAGCCGCTCCTCCGGCGTCGCCTCGCTCAACACCCTCATCTCGATCGGCGGGGTCGCGGTCGGAGTGATGGCCCTGATCGTGGTCCTCGGCGTGATGAACGGACTGCGCGACGACCTCCGCGAGCGCATTCTCGTCGGCGCGCCCCATCTCCGCGTGCTCACCTATGGCGCCGGCCTCCGCATGGACGACTGGGAGGAGGCGCTCCGGATCATCCGCGCGGATCCCGACGTGGTGGCGGCGGCCCCCGAGGTCCTGACCGAATCGATCGTGACCACCGGTGCCGATTACGCCACGGCGGTCAACGTCCTCGGCTTCGAGCCGGACACCGGGAGCGTGTCGGTGACGTCGTTCCCCCAGTCGATCACCAAGGGGGATCTGGCGTTCCGGACCACGCGCGACTCGGTGCAGGGCGGGATCATCATCGGCGAGCGCCTCGCCAACCGGATCAACGTGTATCCGGGGGACGTGGTGCTGCTCGTCCCCCCGACGGCCGCGAAGTTCAACCGCGCCCTCGGCGCACCGGCGGTGTCGTTCTGGCGCTTCGAGGTGACGGGCCTCTTCAACACGGGGATGTACCAGTACGACAATCAGTTCGTGGTGATGCCTCGGGAGATCGCCCAGAGCTTTGCGGGCCTGGGGAACGCCGTGTCGGGCATCGAGGTTCGAGTAGTCGATCCGGAGCAGGCGCCGGCGGTGGGCGAACGGCTGCAGGAGCAGCTCAAGTATCCCTACCGCGCCCTCGACTGGCAGACCCAGAACGCGAGCCTCTTCAGCGCGCTCAAGCTGGAGAAGATCGCCATGGGGCTCATCATCTTCTTCATCATGGTCGTCGCCGCGTTCAACATCGTCGGCACGCTCACGATGGTGGTGGCGGACAAGACGCGCGAGATCGGCATCCTCCGCGCCATGGGGCTCACGTCCCCCGCGGTCGCCCGCATCTTCCTGCTTCAGGGTGGCATCATCGGCCTGGTGGGCACGTCCATCGGGCTCGTGCTGGGCCTCTTCGTCGCGTACGTCGTGGACGGGTCGGGGCTCATCCGCATCGACCCGGCGGTGTACTTCATCGACCGGCTGCCGGTGCACACCGAAGTCCGTGACGTCGTCATCGTGGTC
Source organism: Gemmatimonadales bacterium (assembly GCA_035765075.1). Taxonomy (GTDB): domain Bacteria; phylum Gemmatimonadota; class Gemmatimonadetes; order Gemmatimonadales; family GWC2-71-9; genus CAMLLJ01. The sequence goes on along the minus strand of DASTYH010000246.1, from coordinate 1,072 downwards.
GTTGCGAGCGTGCTCGTCGCGGTCGTCGCGACGTTCTTCCCCTCGCGCTCGGCGGCCAACCTCACCCCGGTCGAGGCGATCCGGCACGAATGAACCCGGTCCTCGAGGCGCAGGCGCTGCGCAAGGTCTATACGGGCGGCGACGGAAGCTCGATCGAGGTCCTCGCCGGGGTGGACCTCACCCTCCATCGGGGCGAATTCGTCGCCATCGTGGGCGCGAGCGGGGCGGGGAAGAGCACGCTCCTTCACCTGCTCGGCGCGCTGGATGAGCCGACCTCGGGGCGGGTGCTGCTCGACGGCGCCGCCTACGCCGACCAGACGCCGGAGCGGCTGGCGGAGATCCGCAACCGGCAGATCGGCTTCGTCTTCCAGTTCCACCACCTCCTCCGCGAGTTCGACGCGCTGGAGAACGTGATGATGCCGCTGCTGATCGGCGGCGCGCCGGACGCGGTGGCGCGCTCGAAGGCGGAGGAGCTGCTGGCGGCCGTAGGGCTCGCCGGGCGGATGACGCACCGGCCGAACGCGCTTTCGGGGGGCGAGCAGCAGCGGGTGGCGGTGGCGCGCGCGCTCGCCACGGACCCGCTTGTGGTGCTGGCGGACGAGCCGAGCGGCAACCTCGACTTTCACAACAGCGAGCGGCTGCACGAGCTCTTCGCCACGCTCGCGCGGAAGTTCGAGACCGCGCTCGTCGTCGTGACCCACAACCGGCTGCTGGCGGGCCGCGCCGACCGGGTCCTCGCCATGGAGGAGGGCCGCCTCGTGCCGCTTCCCGGGCTGGAGGCGATGTCGCAATGACCTGCGACCAGTGTCACGAGCGCGAGGCGATCGTTCACCTCACGCAGATCGTGGACGCCGAGGTCTCCACGGTCCATCTCTGCGAGCGCTGCGCCGCGGAACGGGGGGTCGAGCCGCCGACGGTGGGGAAGTCACCGCTGGGGAGCTTCCTCGCGGCGATGGGCAAGGAGCTCGAGGGCGCGGCGCTTCCGGGGACGCCCACGGGCGAGACCTGCGAGCGCTGCGGCGCCACGCTCCGGGACTTTCGCGAGACCGGTCGCCTCGGCTGCCCCGACTGC
>DASTYH010000245.1:0-4174 GCA_035765075.1 Gemmatimonadales bacterium | reverse complement strand
GGCGGAAGCGGTGATTGCCGAGGAGCTCGGGGAGCGGCCGGAGTCCGTCTTCGACCGGTTCGACCCGGTCCCGCTCGCGGCCGCTTCGCTCGGCCAGGTGCATCGCGCGGTCCATCGCGGGCGCGAGGTGGTGGTCAAGGTGCTGCGCCCGGGCGTCGAGGACATCGTGCGGCGCGATCTCGACGCGGCGTACCGCGTGCTGTTCATCCTCAACGTCCTCTTCCGGAATCACCACGTGCGCGCCATGAGCGCCATCGTGGACGAGTTCGCCAAGCGGATCTGGATGGAGCTCGACTTCCGCGAGGAGGCGCGCAACGCCGAGACGCTCCGGCGCAATTTTGCCACGGAGCCGCGCATCGTCGTGCCGGCCGTCGTGGAGGAGCTCGTGCACCGGCGGGTCCTCGTGCTCGAGTACGTCGAAGGCACGCGCATCGACCGCCTGCAGGAGCGGCTGGCGGCGGGGGAGATCCAGCTCGAGCGCGTGGTCGGGACCATCATCGACGCCTATATCCGGATGATGCTCGAGGACGGCTTCTTCCACGCCGATCCGCATCCCGGCAACCTCCTCGTCGATCCGGCCGGTCGCGTCGTGCTCCTCGACTTCGGCATGGTCCTCCGGGTGGAGCGGGAGACGCAGACCCGGCTCGTCCGCACCGTGCTCGCCGCGGTCCGGCAGGACGTGGACGGGGTGATCAACGGCTTCTACGAGCTCGGCATCCTCGATCCCGATGTGGACCGGGGCACCGTGCGCGACGCGGCCCGCCAGCTGATGGCGGTGACGCTGCGCGAGGGCACGTCCCACCGGCAGATCCAGCAGGTCGTGGAGGATGTCCTCCGGACCTTCTACGACTGGCCCCTGATGCTGCCGCCGGAGCTGGTCTACTTCGGCCGGGCCGCCGTGCTGGTCGAGGGGATCGGCCTCCGGTACGATCCCGATTTCAATGCGGCGACCGCCGCACGCCCGATGGTGATCACGGCGGCGACGCGCCTCCTCCGGGCGCAGGCGGACCGGGATCCGAAGGCGCTGCTCGCCGACTGGGGCGTCGAGGCGGCGTCCGCCGTGCGCACGCTGCGCGAGCTGATGCACCGGGTGGAGCGCGAGGAGCTGCGGATCCGCTGGCATCCCCGCGACACGATGGAGCTCCAGCGCTACATCTCCCGGCAGGTCCGGCGGTCGCTGCTCGCGGCGGGATCCCTCACGCTCGCGGTGGTCACCGCCATCATCTATTCCGCAACGCACCGGCTCGGCGTGCTGATCGCGGGCCTCGGCGTCGCCGCGATGCTCTTCTTCCTCGTGCTCGTGCTTCCCGGGCACCTCTTCCAGAACCCGCTTCGCTTTCGCACCCGGAGGCCCGGTCGCTGAGCATGCTCCTCCCCAAGCTCGTCACCACCCTGCGGACCTACACCTGGCAGCAGTTCGCCGCCGACCTGGGGGCCGGCATCGTGGTGGGGATCGTGGCGCTGCCGCTCGCCATCGCCTTCGGCATCGCGAGCGGCGTCTCCCCGGAGCGCGGGCTCTTCACCGCCATCGTGGCGGGCTTCATCATCTCGGCGCTCGGCGGGTCGCGGGTACAGATCGGGGGCCCGACCGGCGCCTTCGTCGTGATCGTCTACGGGATCGTGCAGCAGTACGGCATCCCGGGCCTCACGATCGCCACGATCATGGCCGGCCTCATCCTGATCGCGCTCGGCCTCGCCCGGCTCGGCGGGGCCATCAAGTTCATTCCCTACCCGGTCGTCACCGGATTCACCGCAGGCATCGCGGTCATCATCTTCACGAGCCAGATCAAGGATTTCCTCGGCCTCGCGATGGGTCCCCTTCCCGAATCGTTCCTCGAGAAGTGGGTCGCCTACGCCCGCGAGGCGGGCGCGGTCAATGTCGCCGCCGTCGGCGTGGCGGCGGGCTCCCTCCTCGTCATCTCGCTCTGGCCGCGGGTGAGCCGGCGCGTCCCGGCACCGTTCGTGGCTCTCGTAGCCTCGGCGCTGGTCGTCCGGCTCTTCGACCTCCCCGTGGAGACGGTCGGAAGCCGGTTCGGCTCCATCCCGACCTCGCTTCCGGCGCCGACGATCCCGGCGATTTCGCTGGCGGATGCCACCGCGCTCGTCGGCCCGGCGTTCACCATCGCCATCCTGGCGGCGATCGAATCTCTGCTCTCGGCGGTCGTGGCGGATGGCATGATCGGCGGACGGCATCGCTCGAACATGGAGCTGATCGCCCAGGGCGTGGCGAACGTCGCGTCGCCGCTCTTCGGCGGCATCCCGGCCACCGGCGCCATCGCGCGGACCGCGACCAATGTCCGGAGCGGCGGGCGGACACCGGTGGCGGGGATGATCCATTCGGTGGTCCTCCTGCTGATCCTCCTCGTCTTCGGCCGCCTGGCGGAGGCGATTCCGCTCGCCGCGCTCGCTGCGATCCTCGTGGTGGTGGCGTATCACATGAGCGAGTGGCGGAGCTTCCGCAACGAGCTCAAGGGCCCGCGGAGCGACATCGCCGTGCTCCTCACGACGTTCATCCTCACGGTCCTGGTCGATCTCACGGTCGCGGTGCAGGTGGGGCTCGTGCTCGCCGCCTTCCTCTTCATGAAGCGGATGTCGGAGGTCACGAACATCAGCGAGATCAACGAGAACTTCGCCGACCCGGTGATCGAGTCGGGCACGTTCTCGACCAATCGGGAGAACCCCCTCCCGCACGACGTCCAGCTCTATGCCATCGACGGGCCGTTCTTCTTCGGGGCGGCGGACAAGTTCCGCGAGGCGCTGGGGCAGGTGGACAACCCCCCGCGGGTGCTGATCCTGGTCATGCGGCGCGTGCCGGCCATCGATTCGACAGGACTCAACGCGCTCCGGAACATGATTCACCGGTTCCAGAAGAGCGGGACGCGGGTGATCCTCGTGGGACCCCGCGCGCAGCCGCGGGGCGCGATGGAGCGGGCGGGCCTCATCGACGACATCGGCCGGGACGCGGTCGTGCCCGATCTCGACAGCGCGCTTGCACTTGCCGAGGCCGTCCGGCCGGCGCCGTCGCACTGACGCGGCCAGCTTGCCCATCCCCCGGCACCCGGCCACCTTCCACCCCATGGACGTCGCCACGCTGCTCTCCGATCTCTCCGCCGGGCGCACCGCGGCGCTGGCGCGCGCCATTTCGGTCGTGGAGAACGGCCGCCCCGGCTTCGAGCAGCTGCTGGCGAGTCTCCATCCCCGCCTCGGACGGGCCCGGCGCATCGGAATCACCGGGCCGCCGGGCGCCGGAAAGTCCACCCTCGCCGAGCGGCTCGTCACGAGCTACCGGGCCGCGGGGCTCCGGGTGGCCGTGGTCGCGGTGGACCCGACCAGCCCCTTTACCGGCGGCGCGCTGCTCGGGGACCGGATCCGGATGGAAGCCGTGGCCCTCGATGAGGGCGTCTACATCCGCTCCATGGCCACGCGCGGATCGCTCGGCGGGCTGGCGACGACGACGCGGGAGGTGTGCGACGTGCTCGATGCGGCGGGGTTCGACCGGATCCTGATCGAGACCGTCGGCGTCGGGCAGTCCGAGCTCGATGTGGGGCGGACCGCGGACTCGACGGTGCTGGTCCTCGTGCCGGAGTCGGGCGACGGCATTCAGGCGCTCAAGTCGGGGATCATGGAGATCGCCGACGTCTTCGCCATCAACAAGGCGGACCGGTCGGGGGCGGAGAAGCTCCGCCAGGAGATCGAGGTGATGCTGGGCATCCGCCAGGGCAATGCCTTCCGGCATGTGCGGGCCCACCACGGTGCCCGCGCGACCGCCCCGGCGGCCGCCGCGCCCGACGGGGCGCGCGCGGGTCGGCACGCCGCCCCGACAGGTGGTGACGCGCTCTGGGCGCAGCCGGTGGTGCTCACGGTGGCGGCGCGCGGGGAAGGCGTGTCCGATCTCGTCGCCGGGCTCGACGCGCACCATGCCTGGCTGGAACGCAGCGGGACCCTGTCCGCGCGGCGACGCGAGCGGCACGCCGCCCGGACGCGCGAGGTGGTGGATCGCGCGGCGCGGCGCTGGGTCTGGGCCGAGACCGCGGCCCCCCGGCGGATCGCTGAGCGGCTCGACGAGATCGTCGCCGGACGGGTGAGCCCCTACGACGTCGCGGCGGAAATCCTCGAAGGCCTCAAACAGGGTGAACGGGTATGACGGCGTCACGGCAGGAACTCGAGGAACGGC
>DASTYH010000244.1:0-19274 GCA_035765075.1 Gemmatimonadales bacterium | reverse complement strand
GAGCACCTCGCGGCGCACGACGCTGTCGAGCGGCATGCCGGCGGCGGACTCCACCGCCAGCCCGAGGAGGATGGCGTTCAGGTCGCTGTAGACGGCGGAGTCACCCGGCTGACGGAGGAGCGTATCGGCGAGGAGCTGGGTGATCGCCATCTCGCGCGATGATGCCGTCCGGTAGAGCGGGAGATAGGCGCGAAGCCCGCTCGTGTGATTGAGCAGCATCCGGATGGTGACCTGGTCCCTCGCGCCGCCGGCAAAGCCGGGGACGTAGCGGCTCACCGGCGCATCGAGCTCCATCACGCCGGCATCCACGAGGCGGAGAACCGCGCCGGTCGTTCCGACCACCTTGGTGAGCGACGCCAGGTCCCAGAGGGTCGAGTCGCTGCGCGGCCGGGCGGAGCGGGCGCTCCAGGTGAGCCGGCCATAGCGCTGCGCGTGCAGGATCCGCTCGCTCGTCCCGATCACGACCACCGCGCCCGGATAGATCCCCTTCCGGATTCCCTCCCGGACCGCCGCGTCCACGCGCGAGAAGTCGGGTCCGCGCCCCCGCTCCGCGCTTGCGGACTGGGCAGCGCCGACCATGCCGAGGACCACGAGGAGCGCGGGAATCATTCGAGCGAGTCGCGGATGGAGCCGGGGGGCAGCGAGTAGAGCAGCTGCGCCGTGCGCCGGTCACGGAACGAGAGCGACGCGCCCCGCGTCGCGGGAAACATCATGTCGGTCGAGTCCGCCGAATGGGGGAGCCCGATGGCGTGGCCGGTCTCATGGAGCGCCACCGCGAAGAGCGACGCATCGGGGAGCGGAATGCCGGCGCTCGTGCGGATCGCCAGTGAGATCGCGGCGTGCCGGACCCGGCCGAGCCGATCCCAGGTCAGGTCGGTCTGGCCCGCTCGGTCGTATTCGAAGCGATCGATCCAGCGAATCACCACGTCGGCTTCCGTCGTATCCGGCGCCAGCCGGAAGCGGATACCCGCGTCCGCCCGCTCCCATGCGCCGAGCGCATCCCGGACGAAATCGGCCATGCGGGTCTCGTAGCCGTCCACGCCGCCCTCGATGATGGCCACGGCGAGCGGTCGCGATCCCCGATCCGGCCAGCGGCGGACCACCGAATCGGTAGTGGCAAGCAGGGAATCGAGATAGGTGGTTGCCCCGGCACTCGAGAGCCGCTGCCGCGCGGCCAGCCGGGCCAGCCGGTCGCTCACCGGTGTCCCGGGGACGACGGCCGAGCCCGCCGGCGAGCGCGCCGCACGCGCCTCCGTCATCGTGCCCGAATCGGGGACAGGCGGCGGCGCCTCCGCGACGGCCTCCGGGGAGGCCCCGGCGCGCAGGTGGCCGATCCGGTCGACGAGGACCAGGAGGGCGAGGGTCAGGGTCGTGAGGGGAAGCAGCCAGCGCTTCATCATTATGAGTATATCACGATCGCAAAGGTCGGGCCGTGGCTGGCGCCGGGGGCGGCCTGCGTCTAACATTTTGCCACTCACGACCTTCGCCCATCCGCCGACCCGGGAGATCCAGCCGGAATCTATGCGACTGTTGGCGCACGCCCTCGTCCGTTGGCGCTGGGCGGTGGTCTTCATGTGGCTCGCGGTCGGCGCCCTGGCGGCCTCCCGGGCGCACCTCACCCCGGCACTCCTCAACCTCCGGGGCGGGAACGAGCGGATGACCGAGGCCCGGGTGGCCGAGGAGATGCTCCGGACCCGGTTCGACCGCCCCCTCACCGACTACTTCATCGTCACGCTCGAAGGCCCCGCGGCCTTCGACGCCGGGCGGCCGCGGATGGTCCTCGACAGCCTCATCAGCGTCCTGGACCAGCAGCCGTACATCCGGAACGTCGCGTCCTGGCCCTCCACCGGGGATTCGACGTTCGCGAGCGCCGACCGGCGCACGACCTTCCTCCTCGCCGCCCTCGCCGTAACCTCCCCGGACACGGTCGGGAAGCTGGTCGTTCCCGTCCGCGAGGCGGTCCACGGGACGATGCGCACATTCCACGACGCCGGGCTGTACGAGGCGAACGTCACCGGCCGCTCCGCCCTCGATCTCGACGTGCGCACGGTGAGCGCGGAGGACAGCAGCCGGGGCGAGGCCCGCCTCATGCCGCTCACCCTCGTCATCCTCGTCCTCGCCTTCGGCGCGCTGGTGGCCGCGGCGCTCCCGCTCATCGTGGGGGTGCTGGCGATCGCGATCTCGCTTGCGCTGATCGGGCTGCTCGCGCACGTCACGCCCATGTCGATCTTCGTCCTCAACATGACGACGATGATCGGGCTCGGCGTGGGGATCGACTATTCGCTCTTCGTCGTCACGCGATTCCGCGAGGAGCTCCGGAGCGGCGTCCGCCGGCGCGAGGCGGCGGTGAATACGATGCTCACGGCGGGCTCCGCCGTCGTCACGTCCGGGCTCACCGTCGTGGTCGGCTTTGCCGCGCTCCTCTTCACCCCGCTGGTGGAGACGCGCAGCGTGGGTCTCGGTGGACTCGTCGTCGTGGCGGTGGCGGTGCTCCTGTCGACGACCCTCCTCCCCGCCCTCCTCGCCATCATCGGCCGGGACATCGACCGCCCGAAATGGCTGGCGCGCCGCCTCACGTGGTACCACGCGCCGCAGGCGTGGGAGAAATGGGCGCGCGGCATTCACCGCCATCCGCGGCGCGCGCTTCTCCTCGGCGGCCTCGCCATCGCCGTCCTCACCGCCCCGCTCTTTCTCATCCGGATCGGCCTGCCGGCCCGGAACTGGTGGCCCTCCGCCACCGAGGCCGGGCAGGGCCTCGACGCACTCGAGCGGCTCGGCGTGGCCGGGTACATCCAGCCGGTGCGGGTGGTCGTCGAGCTGCCGGAGGGAACGAGCGCGGTGTCGGCGGCGTCGCTTCGCGGCATTCGTGCGCTCGCCGACTCCTTCCGGGCCGATCCGCGGGTCCGCGAGGTCCGGAGCCTGACCGGAATCCGCCCCGGCGCATCGCTCCTCGAGCTCTCCGCGTTCTACGGGGAGCTCGACTCGGTGCGCGCGCAGTACGGGGATTTCGTGGACGCCTACCTCAGCCGGGACGAGCGGGTGACGCTCCTCGACGTCATCCCCTCCGACACCACCTCGCTCACCTCGACCATGGACCTGGTGGAGCGGGCGCGCGGCATCGCCGCCACGCCGCCCCGCCAGCTCCGGCGTGCCACGATCCGGGTCGGCGGCTACACCGCCTCCGCGCTCGATTTCCAGGCGGATCTGCTCGACCGGTTTCCGCTGCTCGTGCTGATGATCCTGGCCGCCACCGGCCTCATGCTGGCCATTGCCTTCAGGTCGGTGCTGGTGCCCCTCAAGGCCATCGTGATGAACAGTCTCTCGGTGAGCGCCACCTTCGGGCTCATCGTGCTCGTCTTCCAGTACGGCGTGGGGGCCACGCTCCTCGGGCTCGGCGGGGCGACCTCCGCCATCTTCGTCGTGGTGCCGGTGCTGGTCTTTGCGGTGGTGTTCGGCCTCAGCATGGATTACGAAGTGTTCCTGCTGAGCCGGATCAAGGAGGCGTTCGACCGCACCGGCCGGAACGACGAGGCGACGATGGAGGGCGTGAGCGCCACGGCGAGCGTCATCACCTCCGCCGCGCTCATCATGATCCTGGTGTTCGGGGCGTTCGCGTTCGCGCGGGTGCTCGTGATGCAGTTCCTGGGATTCGGGCTCGCCGTGGCGGTCTTTCTCGACGCCACGATCATCCGCATGGTCCTCGTCCCCGCCTTCATGCAGCTGGCGGGGCGCTGGAACTGGTGGCCCGGGGTCCGGCGCGGCGACGGCTAGGGCCTACCCGCCGCTGATCGCCCCCACGAAGGCCTGCGCCAGCAGCACCAGCCCTGCGCCGAGGAGTCCCAGTACCAGCAGCACGAAGCCCAGCTCGCCGGCGGCGAACGCGCTTCGCACTGCGGGAATCTCCTCCGGCGGCGGCAGGGTGTGGGCGCGCCGCGCCGCCTCGATGCGGGACACCGCAGGCGAGGAGACCGGCGTGACCCCCTCCGGCGAGAGCGCGGGAAATCCCTCGGGACGACGCAGCGCGTTCCTGAGGAGCAGCCGCGCCTCGGGCGGCCGGTAGCTCATCCGCTGTTCCCACCCCTCCACCACTTCGGAATGATTGCGGATCGGCTGCCACGCCTGCCGGGTGGCGTCGAAGAGATAGTCCTCCGCGGAAAGGCGGCCGTCCTCGAGCGCGTCGAGGAGATCGTCGATCGTCTGCCAGGGGAACTCGGCGCCGCGGGAATCGCTGCTCAGGAAGCGGGGGCCCATGTGCCTTCCAGGTGAGGCCTTCCGCAACATTCACCGCGGCCCGGAACCGGTCAAGCGCTCTCCGTCGCACGTTCCACCCTGCGTCACACCGCAGACGAAGGCGCCGCCACTCCTCGTCATCGCTTCGCTGCGAGCCAGTTCGGGCCCGTGCCGACGTCCACGACGAGGGGAACATCGAGCGCGGCGGCGCCCTCCATGTGCTCGCGAACCAGCGCCACCACCATCCCGAGCTCTTCGGGCGGCGCCTCGAGGACCAGCTCGTCGTGCACCTGGAGGAGGAGCCGTCCCGCGAGGCGCTGTTCCTCGAGGGCGCGGTGGATCCGGATCATCGCGATCTTGATCAGGTCCGCGGCGGAGCCCTGCAAGGGCGAGTTCTGCGCGGTGCGCTCGCCGTACGCGCGGATATTGAAGTTGCGATCCCGAATCTCGGGGATGTAGCGGCGCCGGCCGGAGATCGTCTCCACGTAGCCCTGCTCCCGGGCGAGCGCCACCTGGCGATCGAGGTATTCCCGCACCCCCGCGAAGCGCGCGAAGTAGCGGGCGATGAACTCCCGCGCGTCTTCCTGCGACACGCCCAGCTGGCGGCTCAGCGCGAAGGGGCCCTGCCCGTAGATGGTGGCGAAGTTGATCGTCTTGGCCCGCGCCCGCATCTCGGGCGTCACCTGGTCCGCCGGCACGCCGAAGATGAGCGCGGCGGTCTGGCGGTGGATGTCCCCGCCCTGCCGGAACGCCTCGATGAACGCCGGGTCGGCGGACAGATGCGCCATCAGGCGGAGCTCGATCTGCGAATAGTCCGCCACTACGAAGATCCATCCCACCGCGGGAACGAAGCTGGCCCGGATCGCCTCGCCTCTGGGCGTGCGGACCGGAATGTTCTGCAGGTTCGGGTCGCTGGAGGACAGCCGGCCGGTGGCGGCTCCCGTCTGGTTGAAGCTCGTGTGGATCCGGCCCGTGTCGGGATCCACCGTGGCGGGAAGCGTGTCGAGGTAGGTGCTCTTGAGCTTCTGCAGCTCGCGGTACTCGAGGATGAGGCGCGGGAGGTCGTGCCCCATCATGGCGAGCTGCGCGAGCACGTCGGCGTCGGTCGAGGGACCGGTCTTCGTCTTCTTGAGCACCGGGAGCTGCTGCTTCTCGAACAGCACGGCGGCGAGCTGCCGGGGGGAATTGAGGTTGAGCTCCTCGCCCGCGACCTCGCCGATCACCGCCTCGAGCCGCGCGAGGTCGGCGGCGAGCTCGGCACTCTGTTCCGCCAGGAGCGCGCGATCGATCCGGATGCCGTCCCACTCCATGTCCACGAGAACGGGAACGAGCGGCATCTCCAGGTCGGAGAAGAGCGGCGCCATTCCCGTCTCATCGAGCTGGGGAAGCTGCAGCTCGCGGAGGGCCAGCACCGTGGCGCTGTCGGCGCCGCAGTACGCCGCCGCGGCCGCCATCGGGACCTCCGCAAAGGGAATTTCCGCCTTTCCCTTGCCGCAGAGATCGGTGTACGTCTGCATGGTGCGGCCGAGCTGCTCGAGCGCGAGCGAGTCGATGGCGTGGGAGCGCCGTCCGGGCTCCAGCACGAAGCTCGCGAGCATCGAGTCGTAGGTCACCCCCGCGAGCTCCACGCCGGCCCGCCGGAGCACCTGCCAGTCGTACTTGATGTTGTGCCCCGCCTTCGGGACACCGGGGTCGGTCAGCAGGTCGCGCAGCGGGGCGCAGGCGGGGTCGGTGAGCGGCGGAAGATTGGTCACCGGTGCGGGCGCGGCGAGCTCGCCGCCGGCCGGCCGATGGGCGAACGGGAGGTACCACACCTCATTCGCGCTCGCCGCGAGGGACAGCCCGATCAGCTCCGCACGGCGCGGCGACAGGGACGACGTCTCGGTATCGAGGGCCACGATGGGCGCCCGGCGGAGTCGCTCCACGACGCCGGGAAGCTCGGAGACGTCACAGAGTACGGTCACGTCCACCACGTGCTGCGCCGCCGCCGGCGCGCCTTCGGCAACGGCGGCGCCCGCTTCGGCGGGCTCGGCGGCGCTGCTCCCCTGCCCTTCCTGCGCAAAGCGCCTGGCCAGCGTGGCGAACTCGAGCTCCGTGCAGATGCGGACGAGCGCCGGGTAATCGGGCTCGCCGGCGCGGAGGGTCTCGAGCTCGACCTCCACCGGCACGTCGCGGTGGATCGTGACGAGTTCGCGGGAGAGGCGCGCGCTCTCGCTCTGGGCGAGGAGCGCCTCGCGCGTTCGCTTGGCGGTGACCTCGCCCGCCCGCGCCAGGATGCTCTCGAGGTCGCCGTAATCGGCCAGGAGCTTCTGCGCCCCCTTCTCGCCGATCCCCTTCACCCCCGGCACGTTGTCCGAGGTGTCTCCCACGAGCGCCAGGAAGTCCGCCACCTGGCCGGGCGGTACGCCGAGCCGCTCGCTGGCATTCGATTCGTCGACCCAGGTCTCCTCGACCGCCGCGGGCCCGCCCCGGCCAGGGTTGAGGAGCGCCACGCGCGGGCCGATCAGCTGGTAGAAGTCCTTGTCGCCCGAAACGATCACCGCCTGGAGATCACGCGCCGCCGCCCGGGTCGCCAAGGTCCCGATGACGTCGTCCGCCTCGTAGCCGGGCACCGCGAGCACGGGAATCCGGAAGGCCTCCAGCAGCTCGAGGATCCGCTCGAGCGAGCGGTCGAAGTCGGCCTGCAGCTCGTCGTCGAGCTTCTCGCGGGTGCTCTTGTAGTCGGCGTAGCGCTCCTCGCGGAAGGAGGTGCCGGCGTCGTTCACCCAGGCGAGGAGCTCGGGGCGATGCTTCTCCCGGAGCCGGAGGAGGAAATTGGCGACGCCCCACGCCGCCGAGGTGTTCTCTCCCCGGGTCGTGCGGAGGGGACGGGAGATCATCGCGAAGAAGGCGCGATAGATCAGCGCGTATCCGTCGATGAGGAAGAGACGCGGCGGGCCGCCGGCCACGGGAGCGGTCACGTCCGTCCCGTCAGGGGTTGAGACGTCTGAGGCGGGACAGCGTGCGCTCGTATTCGGCGCGCGAGGAGGGCGTGAGCCGATAGCGCCCGAAGCCGGTCTCGTCGTGAAAGAGAATGGCGAGCCGCAGGTTGATGTAGTTCCACCGCAGGAGCCGCCCCCCCACCTGTCCCGGCAGCGTCTCGAAGGTCTCGTCGGGCTCGCCGAGGGTGACGAAGACTTCACCGCGATCGGTGCGCCACCCCGCGATCCCCTCCGAGCGGTAGCGCCGGTTGGCGATCGAGAGCCGCGTGAAGTAGGTGTTGAGTGCCTCGTTCTCGGGGGTGCTCCGGTCCGGGTCGGTCTCCCGCCAGAACGTCCGCCAGAGCGCGGGCCGTTCGGCATCCGTGGCGTCGCGGATCGAGTCGAGCATCCGGTCCCGCCCGAAGTAGCGGAGCAGGTCGAGCATCTCCTCGTAATTGCTCACCACCCAGGCGCCGGAGAACGACACCACGGCCGCGACTTCCCGGCGGCCGCTTCCCTCCCCGATGGCGAGCCGGAGCGCGCCGAGCGCCAGGCTGTCGGGTCGGAGCTTGAGCACCTGACTCTCGACCGCCTGCCCGCCCCGGAAGAAGAGCGAGTCGCGGAAGATGACGCTGTCGGACTCGGTGCGCATCTCGATCGGCACCCGGGTGGGGCCGGTGTAGCCATAGCCCTCGATGTAGGCGAGGAGCGTATCGCTGCCGTACCCGATCGCCCCGCGCGGGTTGAGCACGAGCGACAGCGTGTCGGACGGCTCGGCGCGCCCCCGGGCCTGATAGACGAGAATCGGCGCCGTGGTCGTTCCCGCCCCGAACGCGGGCGCCTCCGTGGTCAGCTCGGCGCGCGCGGCGCTCCCCGTGGCGGGATCGCGGAGCGCGGCGGTGACCAGGTAGCGGCCCGGCTGTACGCGGAACGTCTGCTGGAAGAGGATGCTCTCTTCCGACCGCTGCGTCTCCTGGAATGTGGCCACCCGTACGAGCTCGTCGCGGCTCACCGTGATCGGTGCTCTTCCCTCCCCCTGCAGGCTCAGGTCCACCCGGTATCGGGCGACAAAGCCGTTCCCTTCCCGCTGGAAGCTGAGGGCGCGGTTCTCGAGGGAGAGGCCCAGGACCACGACCGTGGTGTCCGCGGGGCCGCGCGCAAAGGCGAGGCTCCCCACGAACGGAAGCGGCTCACCGGCGGCGAGCCGGCCGAGACTCTGGTAGTACGCCTGAACGTCGAACAGCCTGGTCAGCGTCTCGGATGAAGAACCGGGACGCTCCTCCTCGCCCACGCGGCTCCAGCTGCCGCAGGCGGTGGCGGCAGCGACGATCAGCGGGACGGCAAGGCGCGCGAGGGGGCGCATGATTCTCATCCGGCAAGAGGGTGGAAACCGACCGCGGTACACTACCGCCCGCCGCGGACGGGCGTCAATGGCAGGGCTCACATTGGCGAAGGCGTGGGTCGAGGGCGTAAGTTCCCTGCTTGCTGCGCTTTCCGGAAATCACTAGGTTGGCACGCCATGAGCTCGGAAAACCTCGTAGGACGCACCATCGCCGGCTACCGCCTCGTCAAGCATATCGGCGAGGGGGGGACCGCGACGGTCTATCGCGCGGAGCACCCCGAAAAGGGACTCGCCGCCGTGAAGGTCCTGCGGCCGAAGCTCGCCCAGGATCCAGTCGCCATCAAGCGCTTCCTGCGGGAAGCGGAATTCGGCAAGCGGATCACCCATCCGAAGATCATCGGCACCTATGATTACGGCGAGGCCGACGGAGTCCACTTCCTCGCGCTCGAGTGGGCCGAAGGGGAACCGCTCGCCAACTTCGTCCAGCGCGCGGGAAACCTGGCCCCCGAGCTCGTGGCGACGATCGTCGAGCAGATCGGCAACGCCCTGAGCGCGGCCCACGGGGCGGGGATCATTCATCGCGATCTCAAGCCCGCGAACATCATGTACAATCCCGCCACCCAGGAGGCGAAGCTCCTGGACTTCGGGATCGCCCGGGATTCCGATGTGAGCCCCGAGGAGCGACTGACGCGGGCGGGGTTCTTCGTGGGAACGCTCCAGTACGTCGCGCCGGAGGCGTTGAGCGGCGAGCTCGTGAGCGAGCAGGCCGACGTCTACAGTCTGGCGACGATCGCATACTACCTGCTGACCGGCTGCCTCCCGTTCACCGGGCGGAGCCCACGGGAGTTGTTCCAGCAACTACTCTCGCAGGCACCAGTGCCGCTCAATCAGGCGACCAAGGCCCTCCGCTTCTCGCCTGATCTGGAGACGGTGGTCATGCGCGGGCTGGAACGCGACCGGGGGCGCCGCTACAAGACGGTAGACGAGTTTACCGCCGCCTTCTGCACGGCCGCCAGGAACAGCAAGCCCGCCAAGTCGGGATTCCTCTCGTCGCTCTTCGGGCGGAAGTGACCCTCGGCCGGCTCGAGCAGGTCCTCCTCGAGCGGAGCGTCCGCCGGGGCGAGTTCACGCTCGCATCGGGACTCAGGTCCTCCTACTACATCGATTGCCGGCTGACCACGATGAGCGCCGAAGGGCTCGTCCTCATCGGGGAGGCCGGGCTTGCCGCGATCCGGAGCGCCGGCTGGCATCCCGATGCCATCGGGGGACTCACCATGGGCGCCGACCCGGTGGCCTACGCCGTGGCGGCCCGGAGCTGGGCCGATCCCCCCGCCATCGATGCCTTCAGCGTCAGGAAGGAGGCAAAGGGGCACGGCACGAAGCGCCAGGTGGAGGGGAATTTCCGGAAGGGCTGCCGAGTTGTGGTCGTCGAGGATGTCATTACGACAGGCGGCTCGGCGCTACAGGCGTACGACGTGCTGGCTGCGGCCGGAGGCGAGATTCTCGGAGTGCTGGCCGTGGTGGATCGCGAGCAGGGAGGACGGGAGGCAATCGAACAACGCGGGATTAACGTTGTTGCACTTACTACTGCTAGCGGGCTTGGCCTGGCGAACTCCTAGGCAGCTCCCGCCTCGGGCTCGTCGCCCCCCGCTTCCAGCAGTTGCAGCCCCACCTTCGCCGGACCGCCCCGCTCCAGCACCTCATCCACGCCGCTCGCCGTAATTGCCCACCGCCCGGTCTCGAGTCGCTGGATCAGGCCGTTCTCCTTGAGATACCAGAGGTGGAACTTCATGTGCTCCTCAGGGCAGCCGAGCAGCCGCTCCAGGTCCACCGGGCCCAGGCCCGGCTGCTCGGAGTCGTTCCGCCGTGCGGTATAGAGAATGGACAGGAGCGCCGCGCGGAGCCGGCGATCCGCTTCGACGTCATTGAGCGCGGTTTCCTGGTCGAAGATCCGCCAGCGCGCCTCCCGCTCACGGTCGTAGCGTGCGTCGTACGCTGCGCGCAGCTCCGGATTCGAGAGCACCCGAAAGGCCTCCATGACCCGGGCGAACTGCTCGGGATCGCCGCTCTCGGTGTTGTCGGGATGGAGCCGCTTGGCGAGATGCCGGAAGACGCGATTGACCGTGTCCGTGTCGGCACGGGGCGAAAGCTGCAGCACCTCGTAGTGGTCGGGCACCTGCGCGTCGTCCATGGCTTTCCCCCGGTGAAAAATAGGGTACTGCAAGATTTGTCGTCGAGCAACTCCCGCGCCATGCGCTGTGCCGGGGACGGGGGCACGTCCATTGCCGCAATGAGCCGCCGGATCAGCGACCCACCCCATGACGGAGGCGATATGTTGCGACGGGCCAGGCAGTTGTCACTGCTTGCAGGGGGCATGCTGGCGCTCTCTCTAATTGCGGCACCCCTTGCAGCTCAGGGGAACGGAAAACGCTACGCCGTCAGCAACGACCGCGCGGTGACCGTGACGCGGGAAGTGCTCGTGCGGCAGGGGTACGAAGTGGTGCGGATCGAGACGACGCGGGATGCGCGCATCATCTACTACCGCGCCGGCAATCGGGGCAGGGGGAAGGGGAAGGGAAGGCTGGAGAAGATGATCATCCGGCGCGAGGCCGACCGGGTGATCTTCGTAGACACTCCCTCCGCCATTCTGGTGGATATCGATCTCAAGCTGAAGCTCTGAAGCGTACCGCACGATACTCCGGGGGCGCGTCGCCGAGGCCGGCGGTGCGCCCCCGGCGCATTTCGCATAGCTTCCGCTCACGCCAATGCGAGGACCGGGTGCGCGATCGAGCGAACCGCCGCTGGCCGAGACTGCTCCTTGCCGCGCTCGCCGGGTCGGCCGCGGGAACGCTCGCGGCGTGGGCCGGCTTTCTGATGCTGATCGCGGGAAGCGTCGGCACCGCCGCGGCGGTCGCCGCCGGTCCCTCCCTCCTCGGCTTCTTCCTCCTCATCGGCTGGCCGATCGCCGCCGTCGCTTCGCTGCTGGCGGGCCCGCCGCTCTATCTCCTTCTTCGGCACTACGGGATCCTGCGGAGACTCTCGCTCGTCCTCGCTGCCGCCGCCGTAGGCGCCATCGTGCTGCCGCTCGCCTGGCTCGAGCTCACCTCGCTCCTCGGCCCCCTGCCGCCCGGGGGCGGGGCGGTGGTGATGGGTGCCCTGAGCGGACTCGCGGGGGGCTGGACATTCTGGTCCCTGGGCGTCCGTGGATATACTTCGGCAGACTCGACCGGACTCCACCTGCATGGCTGATTCAAGGAGCGCACTCGATCGCCCGTTCGTCCTTGCGCTGACAGTCGCGGCCGGCCTCGTACTGGCGGGGTGGCTGGGAGGGCAGGGCATTGCACGAGTTCGGGCGTCCGACCGCTTCGTCACGGTGAAGGGGGTGGCGGAGCGCGAAGTGCGGGCCGACCTCGCCATCTGGCCCCTCAACATCGCCGTCGCCGACAACAGCCTCGCCACCGCGCAGCGCAGCGTGGGAGAGAACGTGGCGAAGATCATGCAGTTTCTCGATCGCCACGGGCTCGACACGACGGAGACGTCGCTCCAGGACTTTCAGGTGATCGATGCCTATGCGAACCAGTACCGCGGGCCGGGCGAGATCGTCACGCGCTACATCGTGCGGCAGACGGTGATGATCCGCTCCGACCGGCCGGACACGGTGCTGGCCGCGAGTCAGCGGCTCAGCGAGCTGGTGGACGCCGGCGTGGTCTTCACCTCGGGCGGCGAGTACGCCGCGACCGGCCCGAGCTTCGTCTTCACCCGCCTCAACGATTTCAAGCCGGCGATGATCGCCGAGGCCACCGCGCAGGCGCGGCAGGCCGCGGAGCAGTTCGCCCGGGACGCGGCGAGCGACCTGGGCGCCATCCGGCGCGCCAACCAGGGGGTCTTCGAGATCCTCCCGCGCGACCAGGCGTCGGGAATCCGGGAGGAGAGTCAGATCGTCAAGACGCTCCGCGTCGTGACCACGGTGGAATTCCTCCTTCGATGAGAATTGACCTCCCCAAGGGTGATCTCCGCACTAGCCGCCATCGCCCCGCCCGCCCCTAATTGAGGATGCGGCCCCGCCGCACGTCATCCTGAACTCCCGCCGGGGCGGGGAAGGGGAGAGCATGGCCATTCGACGCGCGTCGCTCACATCCGCCACGCCGCGGGGTCGACGACCCGCGGCGGCAGGCGCGGTGCGCTGCCGGCGCAAGTTCCTCCGGTTCTTTCCCGGCGGTTTCCGGGATGAGACCTACCTGGAGTGGGAGCGGGACTACAAGTGGGCCGCCCATGAGCAGTGGGAAGCACGGCTGGGCGAGACGGAGTTCACGGCGCTCCTCGCGGCGGGGGAGCACGCAGAGATAGCGCAGCGCGCGGTGCGGATCGAGTCGCGCACCAACCTGCTCTTCTCCTTCGAGAAGATGGCGCTCCGGGATGCGGTCCGCACGCCGGCGGGCGCAGCGCGCTTCGCGCAGGGCCTCTTCGACCTCCTGCACGCCGAGGGCGCGCTCGCGGAGCGCTTCCAGGCATGGTGCGAGGTGGTGGCCGCGCTTCCCCGCCGCCAGACGCGCGTCCTCACCTGGCCGCTCGCCACCGTCTTCGGCTTCATCGCGCAGCCGGCGCGGCATTTCTTCCTCAAGCCGATGGTCACCCGTGCCGCCGCGCGTGAATACGGCATCGACTTCGGCTACGTCTCGCGGCCGGACGCGGAAGCCTACGAGCGGCTGCTCGGCTTCGCGCGAATCGTGCGCCGCGACCTTCACGACCTTCGTCCCCGGGACATGATCGACATCCAGTCGTTTCTCTGGGTCCAGGGGTCCGACGAGTACGAAGAGTGATCTATCCCGAGCTGCGTGACATCCAGAGCGCCGACCTCCTTCCCCCGGAGCTCCCCGCCGACCCCACCGACTGCCAGGTGCGCTTCCAGGTCCTCATCGGGCCGCGCGGCGAAGGCGCCTCGGAGGCGTTCACCTTTGCGGTGGTCACACCCGGACACCTCCGGCGGCATGGTCCCCTCTGGGGGCGCGGCTATCTCTTGGTCGACGCATTCGACTGGCCCACGGTCATCCAGGCCATCGCCCTGCTGATGGCGCAGTGCGCGCGGCCGACGTGGGACGAGGTGGCCGCGGAGCTCAACAAGCAGCTGCACTGGGAATTCGACGTCAACCGGACGGCCGAGCCGGAACCGGGCTGAGCCCGGCCCTCCAGCTCGCGGCGCGCGCCGTCCGGCCGACTACCAGGCGTCTCGCGGCTCCGTGGGGCCGTCGTGACGCCGATTCCTGAGCCAGCGAAACGCCAGCATTCCCAGGCCGGCCAGCGCCGCGTTGCGCAGCAGGTGACGCTGTCCCGAAGTGCCGCGCGTCCGGCGCGTGCCGCCGTGTCGTCCAAGTCCGAACATGAGCTGTCCCGGTTTGTCTGCCTCAGGGTCAGTGTCGGGGCCGGCTCGGGGCCGGCTGGATCTCGCGCGGCTCCGTACCCTCGCGTCGCCCCTCCCGGCTCAACTGCAGCGCGCAGTACGCGTCGAGCACCAGCGCACCGGCCACTGCGGCTGCGGTGCCGAGGACGCGCCTGCGATCGCCATCGGGCCTGCCGAGCGCCCGGCTCAGGAGCGCGAGGTCCATCACGTCGCCCACGACCCGGGCCCAGACCCAGGAGGCGGGCCGCTCATTCGCGAGGATGCCGACGCCGCTCGCGAGCTCGCGCGCGCCCATGCCCCGCATCAGCTCGGGCCGCTCGCCGACACCCGTGAGCCGGCCCAGCGCGCGCGGCGCCACCAGGTGCGTGATGCCCAGACCGAGACTGACGAACCCGAGCGCGCGGGCGAGTCCGGCTCCGCGGGATTCGGCCCGCCACTCGCCTTCACCTGTCGCGCGCCACGCCTCCGGATCGCTCCAGAGCCGGTCATCGGTCGTGCCGGGGGCTCCGGTCGCCGCCCGGTCGATGACTTCGTTGTGAGTTGTCATATTGCTCCTTCGGTGGACTGCGACCATCGCCAGGCGGACCGTTCCTGCCGCCGATCTCCCATAGTACGGCCCGGTCCCGGCACGCCCGGTGAGGGATGTCACCCGCGAGCGGCCCGCCGCCGACGCCGGGGCCGATGTGACATGCACGCCTGATGACCCGGGCGCCCTGCGGGGCCCGGCACCGTTTCGCCTCGACTGCCGACGCGTTACACTCCAGCGATCCCCCCTCTCGCACGGAGCACATTCATGACCGCCCGTCGCCGCTTCCTCGGCTGGTTCGGGGCGAGCGCCCTGCTTGCCGCCACCGGATCACCGCTCGCGGGTGTCGAGACCCGTCGCCGCCCCCCCGAGCCCCGCAGCGACGAGTGGGACGTGAGCTGGACCGGCCGGATTACGGGCAAGTACAAGGCGGTGTTCGATTCTCCCGAGTTCTCCGAGGGCGCCGGCGTCTGGCGCGCGGTCATGTGGCGGGACCAGCACAAGGAGATCTACGGCACCGATCCCGCCGACATGTCGGCCGTCCTGGTGATCCGGCACGGGGCGATTGCGCTCGCCATGGGCGACGCGTACTGGGAGCAGTTCCGCATCGGCAAGGAGCTCAAGATGCGGAACCCGCAGACCAGGAAATGGGAGGTGGCCAATCCGCTGCGGACCGCGGCGCCGGATACGCCACCCCGTTGGGCGGGCTACAACATCGAAGCCTTTCAGGCGTCGGGCGGGATCGTGCTGGCGTGCAATCTCGCTTTCGGGGAGGTCGTCTGGCGATATCGGCAGGCGGAGAAACTTTCGCGGGAAGCCGCGCGGGCGCGGGCGCTGGAGCAGCTCCTCCCGGGTATCATCCTGCAGCCCTCGGGGATCTTTGCCGCCCTCCGGGCCCAGGAGGCCGGCTGCGCCTACATCATGGCCAGCTGACCCTCACGCTCCCGCTTCCGTGATCGGACGATGCGCATCGGACCCTTTCCCCGACTTCTCCTGACCGGCCTCGTGCTCGCCACGCCCGCCTCCGGCCACGCTCAGCAGGGTACGGCGCCGGGCACACCTGCCGGCACCTCGATCGGCCTCGCCATCGCCGAACGGTACAAGGTCGATGCGATCCGGGAGCGGCGGTTCACGCACGCCCGATTCTGGGAGGCAGTGGCCCCCTCGCTTGCCGCGCCCGGGTTCCGAACCGAGGAGATCGGCCGATCGATCCAGGGGCGGCCGATCCGCGCGGTCACCTTCGGGAAGGGCCCGGTGCCGGTGCTCCTCTGGTCGCAGATGCATGGCGATGAGGCGACGGCCACGATGGCGCTGGCGGACATCTTCCGCTTCCTGGCCGAAGGGCGGGACGACCCGCTGCGCACGCGACTCGAGCGGGAGCTCACGCTCGTCTTCGTGCCGATGCTCAACCCCGATGGCGCCGAGCTCTTTCAGCGCGAGAACGCCGCCGGAGTGGACGTCAACCGGGACGGCCGGCGGCGCTCCACTCCGGAGGCGCAGGCGCTCAAGGCGATCCGCGACCGCATCGTCCCGCGCTTCGGCTTCAACCTCCATGACCAGAGCGCCCGGACCCGGGCCGGACGCACCGGCGAGCAGGCCGCGATCGCCCTCCTGGCCCCGGCGTACGACAGCGGGCGGAGCTACAACGAGGTCCGCTCCCGCGCCCGCCTCGTCGCGTCCGTCATCGCCGGGCTGCTCGCCCCCGAGCTCCCGCGGCGCGTCGCGAAGTACGACGACACCTTCAATCCGCGGGCGTTCGGCGACCTGATGCAGACCTGGGGAGCGAGCACGGTGCTGATCGAGAGCGGCGCCCTCCCGGATGATCCCCAGAAGCAGCGTCTCCGCGCCCTCAACGTCGTCGCGATCCTCGGCGCGCTCGATGCGATCGCCTCGAAATCGTACGAATCGGCGGACCCCGCCGTCTACGACGCCCTCCCGTTCAACGCCAGCGGGGCGAGCGATCTCATCCTCGCGGGAGGATCGCTGGTCCTTCCCGGCCAGCCGCCGCTCCGGGCGGATGTGGCCATCAACTTCGCGGATGCGGTGGCGCGGACCGGCGGGCGCGTGGACGAAGTGGGCGATCTCGAGAACGCCGTGGCCATCGACACGCTCGACGTCACCGGCCTCTTCCTGCATCCACGCCCCGCCGCGCTCGAGCGGCGCGGCGACGCCACGTGGTTCCGGGTCGGCGCTCCGGCCCACATCGATATCCGGCGCGGCCCCACCCCCGAGAGCGAGCTCGTCCGCCCCCTGGGCGAGGACGCGCCCGACGAGTGAGAACCGTCTCGACCCCGGACGCGCCGGCGCCCGCCGGCCACTACTCGCAGGCGGTCGTCCACGGCGGGCTCGTCTTCGTTGCGGGCCAGCTTCCGCTCGATCCCCGCACCGGGACGCCAGTGGGCGGCGCCGATGACGTGGCAGGACAGACCCGGCAGGTGCTGCGGAACGTCGGCGCCATCCTCGAGGCCGCCGGAAGCGGACTCGATCGACTGGTCTCGCTCACCGTGTACGTGACGAGCCGGTCGCACTGGACCATCGTCAACGCAACGCTCGCAGAAATGCTCGGCGCCCACCGGCCGGCGCGGGCGGTCATCCCCGTGCCCGAGCTGCGTCCCGGCTGTCTCATCGAAGTGCAGGCGGTGGCCGCCGCGGGGGCCGGGTGAGCGCCCGTTCCAGAAGCCGGTCGCCCTCGCCGCTCGTCCGCATCACTGCGGGGCTGGTGGGGGCGGTCTTCGTGGCGGCGGGCGCGTTGCAGTACAACAATCCCGACCCGCTCGCGTGGGGCGCCATTTTCCTCGCCGCTGCCGGGGTTTCCTTCGCCGTGGCCGGTGGATGGCGGGTACCGGGGTGGGCGCCCGCGGTGGTCGGCATCGCCGCTGTCGTGTGGGCGGGACGGCTGCTGCCGCGCGTCGTGGGGCATGTCCCGGTGACGGAACTCATCCAGGAGCGCGCCGCGCGCACGCCGCTCATCGCCGAAGGACGAGGCGCGCTCGGACTCGTGGCGATCGCCGCATGGATGGCGGTCCTCGCCTTTGCCGTCTCCCGCCGTCCGCGCGGCGCCGATCCCGCTTCCTTGCCACGGTCATGAGGGCGGTGCGGCCCGCCGCCCGGCTCCTCGGGCGGGCGCTCCGCCGGCGGTGCCCGAACTGCGGCGGCGCCGGCATCTTCCGCTCCTGGCTCCGGATGCTCCCCGAGTGCCCCCGCTGCGGGCTCCCGCTCGAGCGGAACGAAGCAGGGTATGTGGTGGGGGCCTACATGTTCAACATCATCGCGGCGGAGCTGGCGTTCGGCCTCGTGTTCGTTGCGACCCTCGTTGCCTTCTGGCCCGACCCGCCCTGGCGATTCCTCCTGATCGCGGGCGTGCTCGTGATGGTGGTCATGCCCGTCGCGTTCTATCCGATCTCGAAGACGCTTTTTCTCGCGTTCGACCTCATCTTCCGACCTGCCGGGTACGAGCCCGCCGAGCGGACCCGCTCCACGCCCGATCCCCGGAGCTCATGATGCCGACTCTGGTGAGCCAGACGTTCCCGCTCCTCCTGCTCGTCCTCCCCCTCGCCGCGGGGGCCCAGGAGCGCAGGGCGCCGCCGCCCGCGGCGTGGAGCACGTTCACCGGCGCATTCGATGCATTTCTCGAGACCGAAGGCGTGCTCGGCGGCGGCGCCGTGCTGGTGCGCGATGGGCGGGTGATTGCGCGGCACGACATCGGGCTCGCGGACCGCGACGCAGGCGAGGCGGCGGATTCGGCGACGATCTATCACTGGGGGTCGATCACCAAGACGCTGACCGCGATCGCGATCATGCAGCTGCGGGACCGGGGCCTGCTCACGCTCGAGGATCCGATCACGCGATGGGTGCCCGAGCTCAGGCAGATGCACAACCCGTTCGGGAGCACCGATTCCATCACGATCCGGATGCTCCTCTCCCACAGCGCGGGCTTCCAGGATCCGACCTGGCCGTACGGGGAGGGGAAGTCATGGGAGCCGTTCGAGCCGGTCCGGTGGGAGCAGCTGGTGGCGATGATGCCGTATCAGGAGATCCACTTCGCGCCCGGGAGCCGCTACGGCTACAGCAATCCGGCGTTCATCTACCTGGCCCGCGTCATCGAGGCACTCACCGGTGACCCGTACCAGTCGTACATCCAGAAGAACATCTGGACGCCGCTCGGCCTCACGCGCAGTTACTTCGGCGCCACGCCCTACCACCTGGCGCGGCACCGGTCGAACAGCTACGCGATCCGCGGCGACAGCGGGGGACGCGCCCAGGCTGTGGCCATCGGGCGGGATTTCGATCCCGGCATCACAATCCCGAACGGTGGATGGAACGCTCCCCTCGGCGACCTCGCGACGTACGCCGCCTTCCTCCTCGGCTCCACCGGCGGGGACACCGCGCGTGCCGCGCGCTACGAGATGGTGCTGCGGCGCGCGTCGCTCGAGGAAATGTGGCGGCGCGTGGTCCCCCTCTCCGAGGGCGAGGGGATGGGCCTCAGCTTCTTCCTCTTCGAGGGGCCCGGACGGAGGGTAGTGGGCCATACGGGCGAGCAGGCGGGCTTCCGCTCGTTCCTCCTCCTGGCACCGGAGACGGGAACCGCCGTGATCGGCGTGACCAACACCATCAACCGGACGCGCGGGCGCGCCTCGCAGGGGGACTGGCAGCGCCTCACGCGTTCGGCGATCGGGGTCCTCCTCCCGTGAGCTACTGGGGCGGAACGTCGAGCCCGATGACGTCGCCTGCGCGCACCTGCACGTTGTCGGTGCGCACGACCCCGCCGCTGTCGACGCCGACTCGCCGCGCGGGGACGGCCTCGAAGTACACCGAGCC
>DASTYH010000243.1:0-5518 GCA_035765075.1 Gemmatimonadales bacterium | reverse complement strand
GGTGCCGCGGCCCTCGAGCGAGATCCGCCGGTAGATGCTGAAGATGGTGCCGACGGCGCTGTTGACGTCGATGTTGGAGGACCCGTCCAGGGGATCGAAGAGCACGACGTACTTGCCGGCCACCGCATTGTCGGGAACCGGGATGATGTCCTCCTCTTCCTCCGAGCACATGACGCACACCCGCCCCGTATGGCGGAGCGCGTTCTTCATGGTCTCGTTGGCGAGGACATCGAGCTTCTGCTGTTCTTCTCCCTGGACGTTCCCCGAGCCGGCGCTGCCGAGGATGTTGACGAGCCCGGCGCGGCGGATCGCCGCCGCGATGATCTTGGCCGCGAGCGCGATGTCGTAGAGCAGGTTCGACAGCTCTCCGGTGGCCTCCGGATAGCGGTTCTCCTGCTCGAAGATGAACTTCTCGATCGTGGTGACGCTCGTCTGCACGCGCTCTCCTAGTCCACGCGATAGGTGACCGTTCCCCGCCGGCCCCGCACCGACATCGTCGCACCGTCGCTCGCGATCGTCACCGATCCCTCACGGTCGGTCCGCCAGATGTCGGCGCCCGACTCCGCCAGTCGCCCGAGCGCTTCCGGCGCGGGATGCCCATAGCGATTGCGGCCCACGCTGATCACCGCCACCCGCGGCGCCAGTTCGCGAAGCCAGCGCTCGCTGCTCGAGCCGCGGCTTCCATGGTGCCCCACCTTGAGCACGTCCACGGTTCCCACCCGCCCCGCGAGCCGGGCCTCGGCCCGCAGCCCCGCGTCGCCGGCGAAGAGCGCGGAAAAGCTGCCGTAGTCGACGCGGAGGACGACCGACCCCTCATTGACGTCCGCGCCCCATTCGCTCCACGTGGTGTCGGGATGCAGGACGCGGAAACGCACGCTGTCGAGCACGAATTCCATTCCCGGTCGCGCCGCACGCCAGGCCACGTTCCCCGCTGCCACCGTCCCCAGGAATGTCGTGTACGCCGGGTCGGCCACCACGTCGGCCGGCTCGAGCACGAGGTCGGTCGCGAAGCGTGCAAGGAGCGCATCCGCCCCGCCGAGGTGGTCGAGGTGCGCGTGCGATATCACGAGCGCGGCGATGCGGCGGGCGCCCTGCCGGGCGAGAAACGGCGCGACGATGCGCCGGCCTGCGTCGCTTCCCCCGCCCCGCGGCCCCGCATCGATCACGACCCAGCGTCCGCCAGGCGTGCGAATGGCCGCGCCATCGCCCTGGCCGACGTTCAGAAAATGTAACGTGAGTCGGTGAGTGGCGTCAGCCGAAGGCCGGCGTATCCCCAGGCCCAGCGACGCCCAGGCCGCCAGGGTCAGGCCGACGAGGAGGCGGGTCCCTGCTTCGGCCCGGGTGTTCCGCCGTCCGGTCATCCAGAGCGCCGCGCCCACGAGCGCAAGCCACGGGAGCGCCGCGCGGGGCTCGGCGGCCACGATCAGGTGGCCCCCCGGGAAGCGCGCGCCGGCGTCGGCGATCAGCTCGAGCAGGTTGAGCGCGAGCCCCGACCCGGCGGCGAGCCTCGAGGCGAGGCCGTCCGAGACCGATGCGACAAGAAGGCTGGCGCCGACGCCGGGCACCGCGATGGCTGCAAGCGGAATGGCCACGAGATTCAGCCCGATGCCGGCGAGCGCCACGGCGCCGAACGTCGCCGCCGTGATCGGTGCAGTGGCCAGGGTGGCGCCCACCGATGAGCCGAGTGTGCGGGGGAGGAAGCCCTCCCCGAAGGTCCGGTCGGTCCAGCGCGTCGCCGTCGTGGCGCCCCAGAGCGCCGCGGCCGACAACCACCCCCCGAGATCGAACACCGACCAGGGAGCAACGACCAGCACGAGGAGGCACGTCTGCGCGAGGAGCGCGTTCGCGCTCACCCGTCGCTGCCGCCGATAGAGGAGTGCCAGCACCGCTGCCAGCGAGGCGGCTCGTGCCCCGGGGGCCGGCCACCCGAGAAAGGCGACGTACGCGATCCCGGCGCACGCCCCGAAAGCGAGCGCGCGCGATCGGCGCGCTCCGGCAAGCCGCGCCGCGAGGACCACCCACGCCGACAGGAGGCCGACGTGAAAGCCGGATATCGAGAGCAGGTGCACGAGCCCCGCGTGCGCAAAGGCATCGCGCATGTCGGGATCGAGTGTTCCGCGGGTCCCCAGCACGAGCGCCTCGACGAGCGGCGCGCGCGACCCGTAAAGGCGCTCCGCCCGCCAGACGATCGAGTTCCGGAGTCGTTCGCTGAGCGACGGGTGAATGGCAAGCGTGTCGAGTCGGGAGACGACGAGGATTCCGCCGGGACGGCCGCCCGTCGCTTCCCGGGGCAGCCAGCGGCCGATCACCCGGCCCTCGGTTCCGGCGGAAACCCTTGCCCCTCGCGGCCACCGGACGTCGATCGGCCCGGCGCAGCCGGCTCGCGGCAGACGGGCGCGAACGAGACCTCGCCCCCCTCCTGCGTCCGCCGCATGGACATCGAGCTCGATCCGGCCCGCGGGGAGGAGGGCGGCGCAGCTGCGGTCGCTGCGCGCGGCAGCGGCGAAACCGGTGAGCGCGCCCGCCGCCACCGCGCCCGCCGCGAGCCGGGCCCGGGAGTCCCGCGCCATGAGGACGGCGACGGCCGCGAGAACGCAGGCCGGTGCCCAGAAATGCAGGAGGCCGGTCGCGAGACCGGCCCCGTACGCCACCGCGGTGAGCACCCCCGGCGCGGGGATCACCCCGCGCATGCCGCTACTCCCCCGGGCGCGCCTTCCCGCAGCGGGGCGCGCGCCCCACCGTCCGCAGCGCGTCCATCATCACGACGTCGATCGCGGCCCGGCTCTGGTCCTTGTCGAGATTGAAGTCGGTGATCACCGTGCCCGCCTGCGTGTTCACGTAGCGCGCGGGGATCCGGTTGAGCGCGTACACGTACGCGTCGCCCCGACAGGTGTCGCACCCGCAGAAATCGGGAAAGTGCACTCGCAGCTGATCGTAGGCTGCGAAGACATGCTCCTCGACCAGGTTCCTGATCATACGACCGCCAGTTGGCTGGGGGCGTGAGCTGCCGCGCCGGTGAACGTGGAGCCGGTGGTGCCGGTGAGACGTACGGTGTGGTAGGTACCGGCCGCCGACGGCGGAAGGTCGAGCAGCACGAGGTGATTCGTGCGGGTCCGACCGAGCATGAGCCCGCCCCGCCGCGCCGGACGCTCGACCAGGACCTCGTGCACGGTGCCCACCCGCGCGATGTTCTTCCGCCGAGCCTGCGCGCGCACCGCGGCGATGAGCCGGTCGAGGCGGGCAGCGGCCATCTCGTCCTCGACGTGGTCCCGGAGCCGCACGGCCGGCGTGCCCTCGCGCACCGAATACTTGAAGGTATAGGCGTCATCGAAATCCGCCTCGCCGACGAGCGACAGCGTTTCGGCGAACTGCTCCTCCGTCTCTCCCGGAAAGCCGACAATGATGTCGGTCGAGAAGGTGATCCCGGGGATCGCGGCGCGCAGCCGGCCGACGACCTCCAGGTATGTCTCCCGGGTGTAGCGCCGGAGCATCCGCCGCAGCACGGCGTTCGAGCCGCTCTGCGCCGGCAGGTGGACGTGCTCGCAGACGGCCGCCGTCTCGGCCATGGCGGCAATGACACGCTCGGTGAATTCCGTGGGATACGGGCTGGTGAAACGCAGCCGGCGGATCCCGTCCACCGCTCCCACCCGGCGAAGGAGCGCCGCGAAGTCGTGGGTGCCGTCATGGTAGCTGTTGACGGTCTGGCCGAGCAGCGTGACCTCGGTCGTCCCGGTCTCGGCCAGGGTCTGAACTTCCCGCACTACGTCGTCCAATCTGCGGCTCCGCTCGGGGCCGCGCGTATACGGAACGATGCAGAAGGTGCACCGATAATCGCAGCCGCGCTGGACGGTCACGAACTGGGTCGGTCCTGCCTCGCGAACCGGGGGAACGTCCTCGTAGTGTTCCCACGAGCGGAAGCCCGTATCCGCCGGTCGGCTTCCGCTCCGGGCGTGGCCGAGGAGCTCGGGAAGGTTCCGGTAGGCGTCCGGACCCACGACCAGGTCCACCCGGGGCACCCGCTCGAGGAGTGCGGGTCCGAGGCGCTGGGCCATGCACCCGACCACCCCGAGCACGTCGCCCGGGCGCTTGAAGCGCATGAGCTCGCCCACGCGGCCGATGACGCGCTGCTCCGCGTTGTCGCGCACGGCACAGGTGTTGACCAGCATGACGTCGGCATCGTCCGGCGCATCCGCGCGCACGTAGCCGTCCCGCCCGAGGACGCCGAACATCAGCTCGGTGTCGGCCACGTTCATCTGGCAGCCGTAGGTCTCGATGTAGACGCGTCGGGTCATGCGGGTAAGATAGCCGCGGGGAAGGCGGTGCGGCCGCTACGGCCGCACCGTGACCCCGAGGCCGACGAGCCAGGCGCTTTCCCGGAAACCGCCCCGCGCGCCACGCCAGACCCGCTCGACCGAGAGATCGATCCCCGCGTGATCGAGGCCGAGCCGGTCCTGGGCGAACCGGAAGCCGGTTCCGAGGGACACCGCCGCCTCGCGCACTCGGGCGCCGCTCTCGACGGGAAAGGGGAGCGTGGCGAACCGGAGGCCGAAGCGGATCGGTCGCTGCTCGGGGCGGCGCACGTTGCGCGTGAGCTCGAGGCCGGCCGAGAGGTCCACCGTATTGACCGCGCCGGTCCCGCCCAGCGCCCGGAGCGCGTCGTCCGCGCTCGACCACTGGTGGACGACGCCCTGAAAGCCGACACCGAGCCGATCGGAGGCGCGCCAGCGAAGCCCGCCGGCAAAGGAGACCGGCAGGTCGATCTCCGTCACCCGGCTGCTGTCGCGGTCGAGCGACGCCGAGCCGTCCACGCGGACCATGGCGGACACGGAGAGCCGGGTTCCCACCGGCCGGACCACGCCCGCCGAGACGCCGGCGCCCGCATACGAGATCTCGGAGCGCTGTGAAATCGCCGCGTAGGCGCTGTCGTCGAAGGTCCTCCGCAGCTGGACCCGGTTCGAGCCGGTAATGACGTGCACCCCCGCGCCGACTGCCCATCCCCCCAGCCGGTAGGCGGCAGCGAGCCTGAGATCGGCGATGCCGCCCGTCGAGAAAAGGGTATCGTTGACGCCCACCGGGACGCCCCGAATCGGGACCGTGGTCGCCGAGGCCAGCGTGAAGTCGCGGTCGGTGAGGTTCGAAAAGCTGATGCCCAGCGCCAGCGGGGTTCCGCGTACGGGTCCCCCCACCGCCATCTGCGGGAACCGCGTGTTACGGCCCGTGACGCTCACATCGACCACTCGCGACGACCGGAAATTCTGCAGTCCGGTGAACGAGGCGGTGAAGGCGCGCGAGAGGCCCAGCGCGGCGGGATTGAGGCTCGAGGTGGGGTCGAACAGCGCAAAGGCACCGCCGGCGCCGAGCGACTGGACCGACGTCCCGCGGCCTGGAAATCCGAGGCCGCGGACGCCGAATTGCGACGACTGCGCGGCGACGACGCTTGGCGCCAACAGCGCGGCCAGGAGCGCGACAGCGTACGGGCGGCGCACTACTGCACCTCGAAGGGATACGGGAGCGCGTA
>DASTYH010000242.1:0-7762 GCA_035765075.1 Gemmatimonadales bacterium | reverse complement strand
AAGTCGTGGAGGAGGCCGACGAGGCCCCACCGCTCCGCATCCTCGCCGGCGCGCTCGGCCATCGCGCGCATGGCGATCTCGACCGCGTACATGTGCCGGCGGAGCGCTTCGGAGGCGGTGTACTCGTGCACCAGGGCGAGTGCCTGGTCGCGCGTCAGTGCCATCGGAGTGCCTCGGGAGCGAAGAGGGTCAGGCGGATTCCTGAAACGGCTGGGCGGAGCCGGCCGTGAGCGGGACACGGGTCATGGCGTTGCCGTCGAGCGTGATCTCGAAGGCGTACGTGCCGGGCCGCGGGAGCGGAACATCGAAGACGAGCACCGCCCCCGCCTCGACGTCCACCACGCCGGCCGGCGGCTCGCCGAACTGCACGGTCCCGTCTCCCCCGACCAGTTCCGTGCCCTGCTCGTCCACGAAGCGGATGCGGATCGAGTGGGTCCCGATCTCGGTGCGGCGGCCGCGCACCCGGAGCACGAGATGGGTGCGCGGATGCACCGCGGGAAACGCCTGCACCCAGACGTGCTGGAAGATGCCCAGCACGCTGAGCTTTCCCTGCTGGTCGATCAGCGCGTAGTCCGCGACGACCGCGAAGTCGATCTGCAGCTTACGCCACCCGGAGGGACGTGATGACGTCGTTCTGCCGGATCGCGTTCACCACGTCCATCCCCTGCGTCACCTGTCCGAAGACCGTGTGCTTCCCGTCCAGGTGGGGCTGCGGGGAATGGCAGATGAAGAACTGGCTCCCCCCCGTGTCCTTGCCGGCGTGGGCCATCGAGAGCGTTCCGGCCACGTGCCGGTGGGTGTTCAGGTGCGTCTCGCACTTGATCCGGTACCCCGGCCCGCCGGTCCCGACGCGCGGATTCCCCGGTTCCTTCGAGAGGGGGTCCCCAGCCTGGATCATGAAGTTGTCGATGACCCGGTGAAACCGGGTCCCATCGTAGAACTCGCTGTTGGCGAGCTTCTCGAAGTTCGCCACCGTTCCGGGCACCTCGGTGTCGAAGAGCTCGGCGACGATGGTGCCCTTGCTGGTTTCGATGGTTGCAGTACGCGCCACGGCATTTCTCTCCAATTGAGGGCGCGAGCGCCCGGGTTGCACGAATCTAGCTGACCGACGCGAGTGTCGCCGCCCAGGCCGAGTCGTCGAAGACGGGAAGGCGGCAGGCGGCCCCGATGCAGAGGTACGCCGCTCGCGCGGAAGTCCCGTTCGCCAGCATCCCCTGGACGGCCGCAGGAAGCGAAGCCTCCCGCGCCCGGGCCGGATCGAGGCGGTGGATGGCGCGCCGGGGGAGGTAGGTGCGGAGCGCGCGACGATGCATCCGCTCCGCCTCGGGGTCGCCCGCGGCACCGATGATCACGACGTGCGTCGGGGGACGCAGCATCCGGTCGGCGGCGAGAAGCCAGGTGGCGGCGTAAAGCCCGAGGCGAGGCGCGCTCTCGCCGAATGCGCGCACGAGCTCCTCCCCGCGGCGGCGCCACTCGTCCGATCCCGCCAGGTCGGCCAGCCGGAGCGCCGAGAGCGCGGCGACGCCGTTCGGCGAGGGCGTGGGCGAATCCTGGACCGGCTTCGCCCGCAAGGGGAGTAGCCCCTCCCCCCCGCGCTCCCGGGGCGCGTCGAAGAGGCCCCCGTCCGACGGGTCCCGGTAGTCGCGCCACACCAGCTCGAGGAGCGATCGGGCCCAGTCGAGCCAGGCGGGATCGCCCGTGAGCTCGAATGCGTCGAGGGCCGCCGCGGCGCCCTGCACCTGATCCTCGAGGTAGCCCTCGCTTCCGCCCGGCGTGTGCGGGAGGCCGAGCGTTTCGGAGGCGCCGCTCCGGAGGCGCCGCAGCGAGCGCAGCGCGTGCGCTTCGGCCTGCGAGTCCTCGACGATCGGGGCCGCTCGCAGCATTGCCGCGGCGAGCATCGCGTTCCACCCGGCATACCGGGTCCGGTCGACGAACGGCGCGGGACGGCGGGCACGGGCCGCGGCGAGCTTTGCCGTCGCCGAGGCGAGCAGCACCCGGACCTCCTCCTCGGGCTTGCCGGTGCGCAGGGCGATGGCGGGAATCGTGGCAGCGAGGAAGAGCACGTTCCGGCCGGGATCGTGACGCATCTCCCCCGCGGTGCCGATGTCGAAGCGCGCGGCGGCGATCTCGAGCTCGGGGGCGGAAAGCTCCGCGGCGGCCTCGTCCAGGGTCCAGGTGAAGTAGTCCCCGTCATCGTCGAGCCCCACATCCGCGTCCTGGCTCGCGCCGTAGCCGCCGTCCGGATCGGCGAGCACTTCGTGCACCCACCGGATGATTCCCCGCGCCACATGGGCGTACTCGGCGCGCCCGAGCGCCGCGGCCGCCTCCGCATACACCCGGAGCAGCTCCGAGTTGTCGTACGCCATCTTCTCGAAGTGGGGAACGATCCACCGGGCATCGACACTGTAGCGGTGGAAGCCGCCGCCCAGCTGGTCGTGGAACCCGCCCGAGGCCATGCCGTCGAGCGTGCGGGTGAGCATCTCGGCCACGGGCTCGGCCGGCGTGTCACGCCAACGCGTGAGGAGGAGCGACAGCGCGGCGGGATGGGGAAACTTCGGCTCGGAACCGAATCCGCCGTTCACGCGGTCGAAGAGCGTGTCCATCTGCGCCACGGCCTGGTCGATCGCCGCCTCGGCCACGTCGCCGGCGCGGGCTTCGTCGAGCTCGCCCTCCACCGCCCGCCGGATGGCGGAGGCCTGGTCGGCCACCTGGTCGCGCCGCTCCCGCCACGCTTCGTACACGCTCTGCAGGATGGTCCGGAATCCCGGCCGCCCGTATTTCCCCTCCGGCGGGAAATAGGTCCCGCCGTAGAAGACGTCGCCGTCCGGTGTGAGAAACGCCGTGAGCGGCCAGCCGCCCTGATGCGTGATCGTCTGAACGGCGCGCTGGTACCGCGCGTCCACATCGGGCCGCTCG
The DNA here is from genome assembly GCA_035765075.1 of Gemmatimonadales bacterium. Taxonomy (GTDB): domain Bacteria; phylum Gemmatimonadota; class Gemmatimonadetes; order Gemmatimonadales; family GWC2-71-9; genus CAMLLJ01. The sequence goes on along the minus strand of DASTYH010000242.1, from coordinate 4,846 downwards.
TCCCGATCCACCTTGATGCAGACGTAGTGGTCGTTGAGATACGCCGCGAGCGCCGGGTCCTCGTAGGACTCGCCGTCCATCACGTGGCACCAGTGACACCAGACGGCGCCGATGTCGAGGAGGATCGGCCGGTCCGACCGGCGCGCGGCCGCGAACGCCGCCGGGCCCCAGGGATGCCAGTCGACCGGCTGGTGGGCGGCGCTTCGGAGATAGGCCGAGGCGGCGTCGGCAAGGCGATCCGCGGACATTGCGCAACATAGCGATATATTCCGGCCGATGAACCGGAACGATCTCCCCCTCAAGCGGGACGACCTCGACCGCGCGCGGGACGACGCGGCGGCGCTGCTGTACGCCGCCGCCGAGGAGCGGCGCATATCGGACGAGGTGCTCGAGCTCCGGCTTGCGCTCATCGGCGAGGCGCCCTCGCCGGCGGCGGTCGCCGCCATCGTGGCCGACCTGGCGCCGCAGGAGGGAGAGTCGCCGGCGGTCGAGGACGCGGGGCCGGGGTGGATCGCGCCGGCCGAGCTCACGCGCGTGTCGGCGGTCTTCGGGAACGCGCGGCGGGAAGGGCGGTGGACCGCGCCGCTCGCCCTCGAGATCCGCTGCATCTTCGGCGAAGTGGTGGTGGACCTGCGCGATGCGATGTTCGGGGCCGACGTGCTCGACATCGACGTGGTGAACTACTTCGGCAAGGTCGTCGTCACGCTGCCGTCGGGAACGGAGGTGGAGAACGACACCTCCACCGTTTTCGGCAGCGCGAAGCACGTCCGCAAGAGCCGCGATGCGGCGAGCCCCAACGGACTGCTGGTGCGGGTCAACGGGAACGTGGTCTTCGGCGAGCTGGTGACCCGGGAGCGGCACCCGACCGACCTGGCCCCCCCGCCGCGCCCCGGGCTCCGCGGGTGGCTCGACCGGGTGCGGGACCGGGACTAGCCGCGCCGTCGCCGCGAGCGCCCGGCACCGGGACGACGGGCACGAGCGACGACGGGCAGATATCGGCGAGGGCGCACGATTCGCAGCGCGGCTTCCGCGCGAGGCAGATCCGCCGGCCGTGGAAGATCAGGAGATGGGAGAGCAGCGCCCACTCCTCCCTCGGGAAGAGCGCCATGAGGTCGCGCTCCACCTTGAGCGGGTCGTCGTGCTTCGAGAAGCCGAGCCGGCGGCTCAGCCGGCCGACGTGGGTGTCCACGGTGACGCCCTCGTTGATCCCGAAGGCGTTCCCCAGGATCACGTTCGCCGTCTTCCGCCCGACGCCCGGCAGCACCCGCAGCTCCTCCATGCTCGCCGGAATCCTTCCTCCGTGATCGCGCACCACGCCCCGGGCCATCCCGATCAGGCTCTTTGCCTTGTTCCGGAAGAACCCGGTGGGCCGGATGATCTCCTCCACCTCCTCCTGGCGCGCGTCGGCGAGAGCCGGGGCGTCGGGATACCGGTCGAAGAGCGCGGGGGTGACGACGTTCACCCGGGCATCGGTGCACTGGGCGGAGAGGATGGTGGCGCAGAGCAGCTCGAAGGCATTGCGGTGGTCCAGCTCGCAGTGGGCGTCCGGATAGAGCGCCTTGAGGCGCGCGAGCACCTCCGTGGGATCCGCCCGCCGCGGCCGGCGCGCCGACGCCTTCCTCACAGCCGCCTCCGGGCGAAGGCGGTGAAGTCGTCGGCGGAGAGCGAATTGAGGAGATCGCCGGCTTCGAGCCCCGCCTTCCGCGCGACGCCGATGCCGAACTCCGCGTGCGCGAGTCCCGCCGCGCTGTGGGCATCGACGCCGATCGAGAGCCGGACGCCGGCCGCCCGCGCCTCCGCCGCCAGGCGCCAGGAGAGATCGAGCCGGTGCGGGTCCGCATTGATCTCGAGCGCCACGCCCGTCTCCGCCGCCTTGCCGATGAGCGCCTCGATGTCCACGGCGTACGCCTCGCGGGCGAGGAGCAGCCGGCCGGTCGGGTGACCGACGATGGTGAGCCGCGGATTGTCCATGGCGGTGAGCATGCGCGCCGTCATTGCCTCCCGATCCATGCCGAAGCGGCTGTGGACGGAGCCGATCACGAAGTCGAGCCGCGCCAGCGTGGCCTCGTCGTAATCGACCCTCCCGTCCTGGAGGATGTCCGCCTCGACGCCCTTCAGGATGCGGATACCCTCCAGTCGCTCGTTCACCGCATCGATCTCGTCGGCCTGACGATGCAGGTCCTCCGCCTGCAGTCCGCCGGCGTAGGCGGCGGCGGCGCTGTGGTCGGTGATCCCGATCCACGCATAGCCGGCCTCCCGCGCGGCCACCGCGATCTCCTCGACCGTGTTCGAGCCGTCGGAGTACTTCGTGTGGCAGTGAAGCAGCCCCGCCAGGTCGCGGCGTTCCACGAGCGCGGGGAGCTGCCCCCGCTCGGCCAAGGCCACCTCGCCGCGGCCTTCGCGGAGCTCGGGGGGGATCCAGGCGAGGCCAAGCGCGGCGTAGAAGCGGCGCTCGTCGGGAGCGGGGACGAACTCGCTGCCGCGCCAGAGGGCCCCGCCGCGCAGGCTGAACCCCGTGCGCGCCGCCCTGGCGGCGAGCTCGCGGAGGTGATCCTCGCTCCCCGTGGCCTGCACCAGGACGGCGCCGGCGTTGGCGGGCGGGGTGACGATCACCTGCGCGCTCGTCCCCCCCGTGAAGCGGAGGGTGACCGTGCGCTCGTCCTGCCCCGCGAACTCGTCGACGCCGGGCAGCTCGCTCAGCCGGCGGAAGAGCTCGGAGGAGGGGATGCCCGCGACGAGGACGAGCACCACCTGCCGGACGATGTCGGTGCGGCGACGCACCTCGCCGGCAATGTGCGCCTCCAGCACCCCCGGAAGCCGGGCGAGTGCGGCGCAGAGCGTTTCCGCCTCGTCGGCGGCATGGTGATAGAGCCGAAGTCCCGCCGCCTGGCGCACGAAGGCGATGCCGCGCAGCACGTTCTCCGCCGTCTTCGGCCCGAACCGCGGGAGCCGCGCGAGGCGACCATCGCGCGCGGCATCCTCGAGGTCGGGGAGGGAGTCGATGTCGAGGAGATCATGGATCTGGCGGATCTTCGTGATGCTGAGGCCGGGGACCCGGAGCATCTCGACGAGTCCCGGGGGAATCTGCTCCCTGAGTTCCTCCAGCATCGAGGCGCGGCCCGTGTCCGCCAGCTCGCTCACGATCCGGAGGGTGGCCGGTCCCACGCCGCGCGCCCGGGCGAGGGCCCCGGAGGCGAGCGCCGTCCGGAGGTCCACCGCGAGCGACGAGACGGCCCGCGCCGCCACGCGGAAGCCGCGGACGCGGAAGGGATTCTCTCCCTTGAGCTCGAGGAAGTCGGCGATCTGCTCGAGGACGTGCGCCGCCGCCTTCCGGTCGAGCGGGCCTTCGAGACCGGGGCTCATGCGGCCGCTGCGCCCGCGCGGGTCCGCCAGCCGAGCTCGAGCAGCTCTTCCTCACCCGCGATGGAGCGGAGGCCCGCCTGGGCGCCCCCTTCGAGCCGGGAGGAGAAGAGCGGGGTTCCGTCCTCCCGCGCCAGCGCGCTCGCGCGGGGGCCCGCCACCTCGACGACGCTGAATCCAGGCCGGTCGGGGTGCAGGCCGAAGACGCCGAGCACGCGGAGACCGCCCCCCGGCATCGCATGCGCGAAGCAGCCGTCGAGCGGCTCAGGGGAAGCCCCCTCCACCACCCGGGCCCACACCCGCCGCTCGGGGAAGCGCGCGTACCAGGCGGGCGGCACGTCGCCGTCGCTCATATCCGGGGGCGTCCCGTCGAGCAGCGCCGAATCGACATCCACCACCCGGCGGCCGGCGGCCCAGTACAGGTAGGCGTGGTGCACCAGCGACACGAGCTGGTCGATCGCCTCGCCCATCCCTTCCTCCGGGCGAAGGTCGCGCACCAGCTGGATCGCTTCGGGCTTCATGAGGAAGAGGTCGCGGTCCGCCGCGTCCTCTCCTTCGAGCGACGCGCGGAGGGCGGGGAAGCGCTCGTCGGCGATCGCCCCGAAGACGAGATCGAACGGCGTGTCGCGCATCAGGCGCGGCGGCCTGCCGCCGGCGCCGCCAGCGCGGCCTCGGCGATCCGGACGAATTCGGGGAATCGCTCGACGTAGGGCACATGACCGCATCGCTCGAGCGGGTGGAATTCCGCCCCCAGCGCTTCCGCCACGCTGCGCGACGCGTCGAGCGGGATCGGGTCCGACTCGCCATGCATGACGGTGGCCGGGATCCGGAGCGACCGGAGTGCCGGCCGAAGGTCGAAATCCCCCAGGCTTTCCCAGACTTCCTGCTGGGTCCGCCCGGTGACCCGGAACGGCGTCAGGTTTCGTGCCTGGGATGGGTCGTGAAAATAGGGAACGACGCTCAGCTCGAAGAGTCGGCGCTGATACCCTTCGGGGTCGCGCTCCCGGAGGCCGCTTTCCCGGAGCGCCTTCCGCTCCGCCTGCAGTTCGGGATCCGCGTTGCGCCGGGCAAAGTCCGCTTCGAAGCGCACCCGCGCCGCGCGCCACGCCGGTGCGGGGGAGACGAGGAGCAGGCGCTCGACGCGGTCAGGATGGTGGATGGCGTAGAGAAGCGCGAGGAGCGCCCCCCACGAATAGCCGGCAATGGTCAGCCGGTCGAGACCCCAGGCCTCGCGCAGGGCTTCGAGGTCCGCCACCTGCTCCCGCCATCCCACGGGGACCTCACGCGGGACGGGAGACTGCCCGCCGCCACGCTGGTCGTAGTAGATGAGGGTGTGATTGCCGGCGAGGGCGTCGAATCCGGGAAGCAGGTAGTCGTGGTGGGCGCCGGGGCCGCCGTGCAGCACGACGACCGGCGAACCGGCGCCGACGCGCCGCTCGAAGATCGTGATGCCCCGGATTTCCCGCGTGAGGGTCTCGGCCATTCC
>DASTYH010000241.1:0-6703 GCA_035765075.1 Gemmatimonadales bacterium | reverse complement strand
GATCTGGTGAACGCCCGCCCCCCCGGGTACGCCCTCCCGCCCGGATCGGCACGCGAGGCCGGCTGAGTCCGGATTTCGCCAAACCCGCGGCGCTCCTCCGGCTTATCTTGGCACTGAGATAACCCGGAGGGACAATGGCTCGGACCGATACGGACACCGCCCTGGATCTGGTGGTGGTGCTCGCGCGCGCCCACAACGCGGTGGCGGAGCATGCCCGCGCGCATGCCGCCGAGCATGGGCTCTCCCTCGGAGAATTCGCCGTGCTCGAGGCGCTCTACCACAAGGGGGAGATGCTCCTCGGCGAGCTGCAACGGAAGCTCCTGGTCTCGAGCGGCGGGGCAACCTACCTCGTCGACCGGCTCTCGGCGCGAGGATTCGTCGAGCGGCGCGACCATCCGGAGGACCGCCGGGCGCGGCACGCCATGCTCACCCGGCAGGGGCGTGAGCTCATGGATCGGATCTGGCCGGAGCATGCCCGGCGGCTCGCGCGCGCCGTGGGGGGCGTCGATCACGCCGAGCGGGCGGCACTCACCGGCCTGCTCCGCCGCCTCGGGACGCACGCCGAAGGCCTCGAGTCAGGGAAATAGCGCGGGGGCTTGACTTTTTATCTCATAGGTGAGAATATGTTATAAGATACATGTTATCACACTCAAAATGGAAGGTGAACCATGACCGCTCTGACCGATATTGCCACCGCCACGACCACCTGGTCCCTCGACCCGGCCCACAGCGAAGTAGGGTTCGCAGTGAAGCACATGATGATCTCGACCGTCCGGGGGCGCTTCGGTTCGGTCCGGGGTACCATTCGGCTCGATGAGTCCGACCTGGCGCATTCGTCCGTCGAGGTGGAGATCGACGCCGCGAGCATCGATACCCGGCAGGACCAGCGGGACGCCCATTTGCGCTCCGCGGATTTCTTCGACGTCGACGCGTTCCCGCGGATCACCTTCCGGAGCCGACTGGTGGAGCCGGTCGCGGACGGCGCCTTCCGCGTCATCGGGGACCTCACCATTCGAGACGTCACCCGGGAAGTGACGCTCGCCGCGACCGACGAGGGCCGGGGTACCGACCCGTGGGGCGCGGAGAAGGCGGCGTTCAGCGCCACGACCCGCATCGATCGCCGCGACTTCGGGCTCACGTGGAACCAGGCGCTCGAGGCCGGCGGCGTTCTCGTCGCCAACGACATCCGCATCTCGCTGGAAATTCAGGCGGTGAAAGCCTGAACGCACAATCAGGGAGGAGGACTCCGATGGTACCGCATGGCATTCACCACCTGACCGCGATCTCGGCGCGTATCCGGGACAACCATCGCTTCTACACCGGGCCCCTGGGCATGCGGCTCGTCAAGCGGAGCGTCAACCAGGACGACGTCCGGGCGTATCATCTCTTCTACGCTGACGCCGTGGGGAGTCCGGGGAGCGACCTCACCTTCTTCGATTGGCCAGCGCGTCCCGAACGGCGCGGAAGCCGGTCGATCACGCGGACCAACCTGCGGATTCCGCGCCGTTCCCTCGACTGGTGGACCGCGCGACTCCGCGAGATCGGTGTGTCGCCCGCGCCGGTGACCGAGCGTGGGGGTCGTCTCACCGTGGATTTCGACGACCCGGAGGGCCAGCGACTCTCGCTCGTGGCGGACGATGGGGAACCCGCCCACCCCTGGGAACGCAGCCCCGTCCCCGCCGAGCATCAGGTGCTCGGCCTCGGCCCGATCGAGCTCACCGTCCCGGCGCTCGAGCCCACCGACGCCACGCTCAGGGCTATCGGGATGCGAGCCTCCTCGGACTGGGAGGAGCCCGGCTCAGGGGGGCAGAGCGTGCATCGCTACGAAATGGGGGAGGGGGGCGCGGGAGCGGAGCTGCACATCGTCGTGGATCCGGAGCTGGCCCCATCGCGGCTCGGGGCGGGCGGGGTGCACCATGTCGCCTTCCGCATTCGTGACGCGGAATACGATGCGTGGGCCGATTACCTCAATGCGCTCGGGATTCCGAACAGCGGGAAGGTGGACCGGTTCTGGTTCCGGAGCCTCTACTTCCGCGAGCCCAACGGGGTGCTCTTCGAGCTTGCCACCGATGGGCCGGGCTTCGGCGTCGACGAGGACGCCGCCACCCTCGGCGAGACGCTGGTGCTGCCGCCGTTCCTCGAGCATCGGCGGGAGGAGATCGTGGCGAACCTCAAGCCGATCGACTGACCCTACGCGGCCGCCGGTCCGCAGACGGTAAGCGCCTGCCGCGCCATCGTCTGCGCCAGCTCGTGTTCGGCGAGCACGGCGGTTCCCGCCCCGTACTTCTCGAGGTACGCCTGCTCCTCGAGGCTGTGCGTACGGACCACGCTCGCGATGGCCGGATTCGCATGGCGGGCAAGCTCCAGCACCGAGCGCGCCTGGAACGGATCGGGCGTCGTCACCAGGATGAGACGCGCCCGGTCCGGCCTTGCGGCGTCGAGCACACCCTTCCGGCTGGCATTCCCGTAGAGGACGGGGATGCCGTCGTCCCTGAGCCGCTCGAAGATCTCCATGTCCTGTTCGATCACCACGTACGGGACCGCGGCGCCCGCGAGCGCCCGGCCGATGGTGCTGCCCACCCGCCCGTATCCCACGATGATGGCGTGCCCCGTGAGCGCAGAGTGGCCGAGCGCCGGCTCGGGCTCGTAGAGCGCGCTCCCCGGTCGCTCGAGCCGGGCGAGAAGCTCGGGCCGGGCATTGAGCCAGCCGATGAGGCGCGCCGCGCCGGTGAACATCAGCGGATTGAAGCCGATGGAAATGAGCGCACCGGCCACGATGAGACTCTGCGCCTCGGCGGGGAGCAGCTCCAGGGAGACTCCCAGCGCGCCGAGAATGAACGAGAATTCGCCGATCTGCGCGAGGCTCGCCGCCACGGTGAGGGCGGTGGGCGCCGGGCGGCGAAGCGCGAGCACGATGGCAAAGGCGACGAGCGGAGTGCCGACCATGACGACGAGGAGTACCGCGAGCAGTTCGAGCGGTCGCTCCACGAGGATGGCGGGGTCGAAGAGCATGCCCACCGCCACGAAGAACAGGACCGAGAACGCGTCCTGCAGGGGGAGGGCGTTCGCGGCGGCCTCGCGATTGAGGTCGGACGCGTTCACCACCATCCCGGCGAAGAAGGCGCCCAGCGCAAAGGACACGCCGAACAGTGCGGAGGCGCCGACGGCAATTCCGAGGGCGACGGCCAGCACGGAGAGGGTGAAGAGTTCGCGTGAGCCGGTGCGGGCCACACGCTCGAGGAGCCAGGGCACCGCGCGGCGCCCGACGACCACCATCAGGAGCACGAAGGCGCCGACCTTGCCGAGCGTGATGGCAAGGGCGGACACGATCCCGCCGCCGGCACCGGGGGCGGATGCACCGGCCAAGGCGCCGCTTCCCCCGAGCGTCTCCGACAGCGGGGGAAGGAGCACGAGGACCAGCACGGTGGCCAGATCCTGCACCACGAGCCAGCCGAGGGCGAGCCGCCCGTTGACGGCGTCGATGAGCCCCCGGTCCTCGAGCGACCGGATGAGCACCACGGTGCTCGCGACCGAGAGCGACAGCCCGAACACGATCCCCGATCCCCACGACCATCCCCACAATCGGGAGGCGAACGCCCCCAGCGCCGTCGCGACCGCGATCTGGACGAGGGCCCCGGGGACCGCAACCCTCCGGGCGGCGAGGAGCTCGCCCACCGAGAAGTGAACGCCCACGCCGAACATGAGGAGGATGACGCCGATCTCCGCGAGCTGCTGGGCGAGCGCCGGGTCGGCGATGAACCCGGGCGAATAGGGACCCACGACGACGCCGGCGGCGAGGTAACCCACGACCGGTGGGAGGCGAAGCCGAGCGGCGACGAGGCCCAGTACGAAGGCGAGCCCGAAACCGGCTGCAAGCGTGAGGAGCAGGGGAGTGGCATGGGGCATCGCGGAAAGATATGGGCGGCGGCGACGTCTCGTCCGGAGACGAAGGGCAGAGGTGCAGCTTGACAGCAAGTGGAATGTAAGTAAATATTTACTTTGTCACCTGACTCCGGGTATTGCGATGACCGCCGGCTCACGACTGCTGCTCGCCCTGCTGCTCCTCTGGAGCGCCGCCAACATCGCCTGGTCGCAGCATCTGCGGGGCCGGGGTGAGTCGGCCGCCCACGCGGATGCGGCCCCCCACGCCTTGCCCGACTCCGACGCGCACGCCGGACCCCTCACCGTGCGCCGGACCGTCGTCCTTCCGGCCGCCGCCCGCGAGGCCGTCCTCGCCGAGATGCGCATCATGCTCGGCGCGATCGAGGGCTCGCTGCGCGCGGCAGCGGCAGGAGATACTGCGGCCCTCCGGCGGGCGGCCAATCCCGCCGGGATGGCGATGGCTGCCGATCCCGCGCTCGAGGCGCTGCTTCCCGAGGAGTGGATGCAGCGGGCCCTCGTGACGCACCGCGCCTTCGATGCGCTCCCCGCGGTCGGGACCGATCCCCGGGTGATCGCCACCCGCCTGGCCGACATCGCCACGAGCTGCAACAGCTGCCACGCGGCCTACCGCCTCGAGACGGAGACTCCCTGACATGGCGCCGGAACGGAGCGCCCCGCGCGCGCGCACCCGGCAGTATCGCTCCGGCGACGAGCGCCGCATCGAGATCGTGCGCGCCGCGATCGCCATCATCGCCGAGCAGGGACTTCGCGAGCTCAAGACCGCGGAGCTCGCCCGTCGGCTCGGCGTTTCGGAGGCCACGATCTTCCGGCACTTCGGCTCGATGGAGGAGATCCTGGTGGCCGCGGTGCGCTACGAGGCGGCGCTCCTCCGCGACCGGATCGAGGCCTTCGAGGGCAGCGGAACGCCGTGGGAGCGCGCGGAGCAGCTGGTGCTCTCCCTGCTCGATTTCTTCGAGGAAACCGGCGGCGGACCGATCGTGATCGTCACCGGTCAGGTGATCCGGCTTTCGCCGGAGATCAGGGAGATCGCCATGAAGACCATCGGGCTGGTCCGCCGCCGTCTGGCCGCACTCGCGAATGAGGCGGTGGGCCGGGAGCGGGCGGCCGCGTCCGGCGAGCAGGTTGCCAACCTCCTGATCGCGGTCATCCAGTCGAGTGCGCTGCGCTGGGTCATGTCGGAGCGGAAGTGGCCGATGCGAGCCAATGCGGAGGGGATGCTCGAGGTGCTGCGTCAGGCGGTCGAGGCCAGGGAAGGAGGCGTCGCATGAACGCTGCCACGCATCCGGTGCTCCTCGGGATGCTTCTGGTGATGGCGACCGGTCGCGCGGTGTCGGCGCAGGACACCGCGACGCCCCTCACCCTCGCCGAGGCCGCCCGGCAGGCGCTCGAAACCCATCCGGGCGCGCGCGCGGCGGCCGCCCGCCTCGACGGAGCCGCGGCAGGGCTCGGCGAGGCCCGCGCGGCGCGGCTTCCCTCGCTCTCGATCGCCGCAGCAGCCACGACCTACTCCGATCCCATGCTCGTCAGTCCGTTGCACGGCTTCTCGCTCGCCGCGGCCCCGGCATTCGATGAAACCCTGATTCAGGGTGGCGCCGTCGCCCGCTACACCCTCTTCGACGGCGGAATTCGGGGGGCGCGGATCCGCCAGGCGCGCGCCGAGGTGGGCGTCGGCGAGGCGGCGCTGGCCCGCGCCGAGCAATCGCTGCTGGCGCGGGTGGCGGGCGCGTATCTCGAGGTCCTCCTGCGCGGCCGCCTCCTCGACGCCAACGACCGCCGGGTCGCAGCCATCGAGGCGGAGCACGATCGCGTGGCGCAGCTCCATGCCTCGGGGCGCGCGGCGCTGGTGGACGTACGCCGTGCCGAAGCTGCGCTGGCCGATGCCCGGGCGGAGCAGACGCATCACCGCACCGCGCTTCCGCTTGCCCGGCGTGAGCTCGCCCGCCTGGTGGGCGAGCGAGGGGGCGAGGCTCCGCTCGTGGAGGTGCGCCTGCGCGATTCCGCCGCGCCCGACCGCTCAGCGATCGTCGCCGCCGTTCTGGCAAGCAGTCCCGACGCGGAGGAAGCGCGGCGGCGGGCCGCCGCGGCCGAGGCGGCCGCGGGAGTGCTCCGCGGCGCACGGTGGCCCAGCGTCAGCCTGAGCGGTGGCTATGTGAATCGCGGCGGAGCGAGCAGCGATTTCGCCGATGAATGGAATGCCGGCGTCGAGCTCGCGTGGCCGCTGTTCACCGGCGGCGCCGCGGTCCGCCGCGTCGATCGCGCAGATGCAGCGAGACGGGCGGCGGAGGAGGACGTTCGCCTTGCCGAGCTCGACGCCGCCGCCCGCGCCGATGTCGCGGTGGCAGACGTGGTGGAGGCGAACGCCCGCCTCGTGAGCCTCGAGGAAGCCGTCGCCGCGCATGAGGCGGTCACCGCGGCGGAACGCCTGCGGCTCGAAACCGGGACGGGGACGCAGGCGGACTATCTCTCGGCCGAGGCCGACCTCCTCGGAGCGCGGACCGAACTTGCCCGGACCCGCTACCGGCGACTCGCCGCGGCGGTGGAGCTTGCCCGGCTCATGGGTCGGCTCGACCTGACCTGGATCGAATCGGAACTGGAGCAGCTGCCATGAATCGTGCCCGGGTGCAGCAGCGGATGAAGCGGGTTCTCCCGATCGTCGCGGTCCTCGTCGTGGCCGCGTTGCTGGGCCGGCGCTGGCTCGCCGGGCGCGCGGAGCTGAACGGCCCGCTGAGCGCCTCCGGCACCGTCGAGGCGACGGAGGCGCATCTCGGCTTTCCGGCAGGGGGCCTCCTCGCCAGGGTGG
>DASTYH010000240.1:0-21585 GCA_035765075.1 Gemmatimonadales bacterium | reverse complement strand
CTACGGCGTCTGGGGGGAAAAGTCGATGTTCGGCCGGAAGTATCAGGGGATCCTGCGAACGACCTTCGTCATAGATTCCGCCGGCCGGATCGCCCGGGTGTTCGAGAAGGTCACCCCCAAGGGCCATGCGGGCGAGGTGCTCGAGGCGATCGACGCACTGGCGTCCGGAGCCCGCCCGTAGTTATACGGATTTCAGTTGCCCAGGGTCGGCGATACACTCTCCGCGCTGGCGAGCAGCCGGAGCGGCTGGCCTCGCCGCGCCATTTCCATTCTGACGAGGGTACCCGTATCCGCACCGTCGCCCTGGCCGCCCTGGCGGCACTGACCGGCGCCTGCGCTTCGTCGCAGGCGCCTTCCTCCGTTGCCTCTCCTGCCTCCGCTCCGGCGGTCACGAACGACTCGCTGCGGCTTCCCGGCGAGCGTCACTTCAGCAGGATCCGGCAGATCACCTTCGAAGGCAACAACGCCGAGGCCTATTTCTCCGCCGACGGGCGCCGGCTGATCTTCCAGCGCCAGGTGGATGGCCAGAACGCCTGCGACCAGCAGTTCATCGTGAATGCCGACGGCACCGGGCTCCGCCGCGTCTCGAACGGCGAGGGGCGCACCACCTGCGGGTACTTCTACGACCGCGACCGCCGGATCCTCTACAGCTCGACGCACGAGCACTCGCCGGCGTGCCCGGCGCCGCCCGATCACGCGCAAGGCTACGTCTGGCCCCTCGGGCACTTCGAGATCTACTCCCAGAACGTGGACGGGACCGACCGGCGGCAGCTCACCTCGAACGGTGCCTACAACGCGGAAGCCACCGTCTCCCCCGACGGAAGCCGGGTCATCTTCACCAGCACGCGGGACGGGGATATCGACCTCTATACCATGAATCCCGACGGCTCGGACGTCCGTCGGGTCACCAGCCGGGTGGGGTACGACGGGGGGGCATTCTTCTCCCCGGACGGGCGCCGGATCATCTGGCGCGCCCAGTATCCGGGGACGGCCGCGGACACCGCCGACTACCAGCGGCTGCTGGCGCAGCGGCTCGTCCGGCCGAGCCGGCTGGAGATCTGGGTGGCCAATGCCGACGGCTCCGAGGCGCGGCAGGTCACATCCCTGGGGGGCGCGAACTTCGCCCCGTTCTTCCATCCGGACGGGAAGCGGATCATCTTTGCCTCGAACCACGAGAATCCGCGGGGTCGCAACTTCGACCTCTATCTCGTGAACCTGGATGGCACGGGACTCGAGCGGGTGACGACATCGGACGAGTTCGACGGCTTCCCGATGTTCAGCCGGGACGGCCGGCAGCTCGTCTGGGCGTCGAACCGGAATGCCCGCGTGCCGGGTGAAACGAACATCTTCATCGCCGACTGGATCGAATGACCGACTCGACGCGGACCTCCCCGGAGCGGAAGCCGGCCGATGCCACCGCCAAGGCGCCATCGGCCGCGGGGACGAAACCGCGCGAGGAGTCCGCGCTCCGGGAGTGGACCAAGTCCATTCTCTTCGCGATCGTCGCCTGGCTCATCCTCAAGACCTTCCTCCTCGAGGCGTTCCGCATTCCGTCGGCCAGCATGGAGAACACGCTGCTGATCGGCGATTTCCTCTTCGTCAACAAGGCCATCTACGGCGCGGCGGTCCCCTTCACCGACCAGCACCTTCCCGCGTTCCGGGAGCCGCGCCGCAACGAGATCCTCGTCTTCAACTCGGTGGAGGAGGACCTCGACGTCGTCAAGCGGGCGGTGGGCGTTCCCGGTGACACGCTCGCCATGCGCGGAGGGACCCTGTACCTGAACGGCTCGCCGGTGGACGAGCCGTACGTGGTCCACAGCGACCTGGCCAAGAGCGAGCCCCCCGAGATCCGTGCCCGGATGCGGGCGTGGCAGCAGCGATACTATGTCGGCGAGAACCCGGAGACGTATGCGCCGGACCTGCAGGACTGGGGTCCGATCCTCGTGCCGCCCAATTCGTACTTCATGATGGGCGACAACCGCGAGGAATCCCACGACAGTCGCACGTGGGGATTCCTCCCGCGGCAGAACGTCCAGGGCACGCCGATGTTCATCTACTACAGCTTCAACGGCGAGAGCTGGCGGTCGCTGCCGTGGCTCACCGACATTCGCTGGAACCGCTTCTTCACCCGCCCCCGATGATCCGCCTCCGCGTCCCCCGGCCCCTCGTGGTCCTCTGGGACTGGACCAAGTCCGTGGGCGCCACCGTGCTGATCTTCCTGGTGCTCCGCACCTTCGTGATGGAAGGTTTTCACATTCCGTCGGGGAGCATGGAGCGCACGCTCCTGGTCGGCGACTGGCTCTTCGTGAACAAGGCGCTCTACGGCGCGGAAGTCCCCTTCCTCGGCGCGCGGCTTCCCGCCATCCGCGAGCCCGCGCTCGGCGAGATCGTGGTGTTCGACTCGAAGGAGGATGAGAACAAGGTCGTGAAGCGGCTGGTGGGACTCCCGGGCGATACCCTCGAGATGCGCGCGAGCCACCTCTACCGGAACGGCACCCCGGTGCCCGAGCCGTACGCGGTGCACATCGACACCACGCGCTCCGCCGGGCCGTTCCGGGAACAGATGCGGCAGTGGCAGCTCCCCTACCTCGTCGGCCGGGATCCGCAGACCTATCTCCCCGACCTCCAGGACTGGGGGCCGATCGTGGTGCCGCCCGACTCGCTCTTCGTGATGGGGGACAATCGGGAGAATTCCTACGACAGCCGGTACTGGGGGTTCCTCTCGCGGGCGAGCGTCCGGGGCACCCCGATGTTCATCTACTTCAGCTGCGACGCGGAGAGCTTCCGGCAGTGCCTAGGCGAGATTCGCTGGGGCCGGTTCTTCAGCGGATTGCACTGAGCCCGCCACCGCGGCGAGCGCCGCGGCACCCGCGGCGGCGTAGAACGGCGCGGCCGGCCCCGCCACCTGCGCCAGGAATCCCGCCGCCGGCGGCCCCACGATGCGCGCCACCGCGCCGACGCTCTGCAGCATGCCGAGCGCGCCGCCCTGCTCCTCCCGCGCCGTCCGGCGCGACACGAGCCCCGCGAGGCTCGGTCCCACCAGGCAGAAGCCCGTCGTCAGCAGCGCAATCGCGGTGATGAGCCCGCCCGTCGTGCCGGCGAGCGGGGCGAAGAGCCCGAAGCCCGCCGCCATGAGGATGCTCCCCGCCACTACGAGCCGACGCTCGCCGAATCTCGGCGCCAGACTCCCGATGAGCCGGCCCTGAACCACGATCGTGATGAGCCCGATGATCACGAAGAAGCTGGAGACCGTGCTCCGCCCGTAGCCCAGGACGTCCTGCGAATAGAGGGGGAAGGACACGTAGATCGCCGTGAACGCGAGCGTCGACGCGAACATCACGCCGAAGGGCGAGGTGAAGCGGGCCCACGATCGGGGGAGGGGCCGATAGTCGGGGCGCCGGCGCACCTCCGTTTCCGGCAGGGTGGCGAAGGCAAAGAGGAAGTTCGCCGCGGCGATCCCCGCCGCGATGAGCCCCGGCAGCGCATCGCCGTAGAGGCTCGCGCTCCCGCCGATGGCGGGACCGATCGTGAAGCCCAGTCCGAAGGCCGCACCGATCAGTCCCATCGCGTGGGACCGGCGCTCCGGCGGCGTGATGTCGGCGAGATAGGCCTGCGCCACGTGGACGGTGGCGCCGGTCGCGCCCGAGATGACGCGCGAAAGGAGAAGCGCGAGGAAGCTTCCCGCGAGGCCGAAGACGAGATACGACACTGCGCTGCCCGCGAGGCCGATCAGGAGCACCGGCCGGCGCCCGATGCGGTCGCTCAGTCGGCCCCAGCGGGGAGCGAGGAGAAAGGTGAGGAGCGAGTCGGTGGCGACGAGCGCGCCGATCAGCGTGGCGCTCGCCGTGAAGCGGGCCCCGTAGCTCGGGAGGAGCGGCAGGACGATGCCGAATCCGACCAGATCGAGGAAGACGGTGAGGAAAACGCGGGTGGCGGAGGGCATCGGGCGTGGAGGATGCCCGGGGGCGGCCCGTGCGTCAAGCGGCTGGTGCGATGCTTGCTATATCCGGGGACCGAAGGGCTCTTCGGGGCCCCGAAGAAGCCCCGAGGAGCGGTCGATGTACACGGCGCTGCGGCTGCAGGCCGCGCAGGTGAGGGTGACCCGGCCTGCGGGGTCGTCGGAACCGCGGCGGGGGACACGCTGGATGTCGGCGGAGCCGCAGGAGGGGCAGACGAGGGGCTTCCGGTCCCGATCAGCGGCGATCAAGATCAGGGCTTCGGGTGCGCGATATTCCTTGATGCCCCGACGTCCCATTCGACAAGCCCCTTCGGCGGGATCGGCGCATTGGCGCCCCCGCAGCGATAATCTACCGATCTCCGGGAATGGCGAACAGAGCCCGGAACACGAGCGAGAGGTGATATGACGACACTCAGGAGTCTGGTTCTGGGCGGCATCGCGCTGCTGTCAGGGGCAGGGGTCGCCCAGGCGCAGCAGACCCACGTCATCCGCATGGACGGAAGTGCCGAGCGGGAGGAATACAGCTTCTCGCCGGCCACCGTGCGGGCGAGCGCGGGCGATGTGCTGGTGTTCCGCGTGGCGGGGGGCGGGAATCACGCCGTCTCCTTCGAGGCGGGCATCCCCGCCACGGCCCGGGCAGCGCTCAATGCCGCCATGCCGAACCGCGTCGGGGACCTCCGGAGCCCGCTCCTCGCGCGGGGCGCGGAGTACCGGATCGTGATCCCGGCAAACCTCCCGGCGGGGCGTTACCGGTTCTTCTGCCTCCCGCACCGGGCGTATGATGAGGTCGGTTTCCTGGTGATCGAGTAGCCCCAGGGGCGGCCGGGATGGACCAAATAGAGGACAGTGGGCGGGGCCGCGTCGGGCCCCGCCCACTGTCGCTTGCGGGTCATAGTGGTAGTATTAGCTGCTACTCTGCCGTGCTTGACGCCCTTTCGGCAGCCGCATACGGTCCCGCCTTGATGGAACCCGCAGGACGGCCGGAACCGGGAGGGGACAGGTGGAGCTCGGCAGCTCGCAGATCTCGTCACTGATGGAGACGCTCCCGGGGATTGCGCAGGTCCTGCGCAGCCCGGTCGCGGACGCCATGGTGCATCTATCGCGGGCCGCCGCCCGGATCGAGGAGTTCCGGGTGGCGGATACGGAGGAGCTCCTGCGCTACGCCGTGCGCCGGAGTCTCCTCGGCCACGACGAAGCGGAGCAGGTCATCGCCGAAGTCCAGGCGGCGCAGCAGAAGCGCATCGAGCGCGCCGCCGACCGGGCTGCCGATCGTTCCGCCCGGGCCAAGCCCCGGCCCAAGCCGAAGCCCGCCGCCAAGCCGAAACCCAAGGCGCTCCGGAAGCCCGCCAAGCCGAAGCCCTCGCGACCCGTCAAGTCCGCGCCGCGCAAGGCCGCCCGAGCCAAGAAGCGCTGATCGCCCCGGCCCGCCCATCAGGCGGGCCGAATCTTCTGCTAGGTCCTGAGGTCGCGCACCGCTCCCGTGAGTCGCTGCGCGCCCTGCAGCAGCTCGCCGGCGGCCGCCGCCATTTCCTCGGTGCTCGCGCTCTGCTCCTCGGCGGCGGCGGTCACTTCCTCGCTCGCCGCCGCGTGCTCGTTGGCGCTCTGCGCCACCTGAACGGTCCGTCGCCCCAGCTCATCCACGATCTTCCGGTGCTGCTCCGCCTCGTCCGCCACGGCGCGGGCGGCGGCATGCACGTCCTCGACCGCCAGGGCGATCTCCTCGAGTGCGCCCGCGGCGGCCGCCGCCACCGACTCGATGCCCGCCACCTTGGCCGAGCCCACCTCCATGGTGCCCGACACCTCGCGCACCTGCCGGCGGATGAACTCCACCGTCTTGGTCACGTCCTCCGCGGCGTGCGCGCTCGAGTCGGCGAGCCGGCGGACCTCTTCGGCCACGACCGCGAAGCCCCGGCCGTGCTCGCCCGCGCGCGCCGCTTCGAGGGCTGCGTTGAGCGCCAGGAGATTCGTCTGCGAGGAGATCTGCTTGATCAGGTCGATGAAGTCGGTGATCGCCTCGCTCAGCTTGGCGAGCTCCTGCACCTGTCCGGCGGAGGTGCGGACGACCTCGCGCACATCGAGCAGCGTTCGCCCCGCCGCCTCGACGTCGCCGCGGTGCTCGGCGGCGAGGGCGCGGATCCGCTCGCCCAGCTGGACGACGCGGCTCGCGGCCTGCGCGTTGGTCACCGAGGCGGCGCGCAGCTCCTCGAGGAGCCGGCCGGCCTGCTCCATGCCGCTCCGCTGCTGTTCGGCGCTGCTCGCCACGCGCACCATGGCCGTGGAGATCTCGCCGCTCGATGCGGCGAGCTCCTCGCTCATCGCCGAGAAATCGGTGGCGCTCGTGCTGATCGTGTTCGCCTCGCGGGCCACGATCCCCACGATGCCGCGCAGCCGCTCGCCCATGTGGTCCATGGCCAGGGCGAGCTGCTCGAGCTCCGAGGGCATGTCGGCCCGCTCGAGCGGGCGCAGGTCGCCCCCTCCGAAGCGGTCGGCGTCGGCGATGAGGCGCGCGAGCGGCTGATCGACCGCGCGAATGGTGGCGGTGGAGGCGATGACGCCGATGGCGAGGACGATGAAGAAGAGCATGCCGAGCCACGCGCGCCGGCGCGCCGCCTGGTCCTGCAGCTCCGCCGCGCGGGCCCGCGCGCGCTCGCCCTGGGCGGCGGAGAGCGTCTTCACCTCGGCGAGGAGCGAGTCGGCGGGGCCGCGGGCGCGCTCGGCGAACCGCTGCGCGTCGGCGGGGCGGCCGAGGTCGATGAGGGCATGCGCCGTGGCGTAGGCCACCTCGATCTCGGCCTGGGACACGGCGATCCCGTTGAGCCGGACGCGGTCCTCCGTGGTGAGCGCGCCGAGGTCCCGGTAGCGGGCGAGGAGCGCATAGCCCGAATCGCCCGCGGCGATGAACTCGCGGACGAGCGCCGAGTCCGGGCGCACGAGGTATTGCTCCGCCGCGCGAATCTCGGTGGCCGTCGTTCCCACGAGGGCGGTGCTCAGCTCGCTTCCCTCGACCACGAGTGCGAGCTCGCTCCCCGCGGTGCGATTGAGCGCGCCGATCGCGTTGAACCCGATGATGGCGATGAGGAGAACGAGGAGGATCAGGAGCGCCATCGTGGCGCGAATGCGGCTCTTGAGGCTGCGGAACACGCTCACTGGCCTCCCGCGAGTCGCAGGGTCCCGTTGCGCACGACGGCCACGTGGACGTCGCGGGTGGGTACATCGCCGAGTGAATCGAAGGCGATGGTTCCGGTGACGCCCTCGAACGCCGCGCCCGGCCCGACCGCCTCGAGGCCGGCCCGGATTCCTTCGCGGGTGGCGCCGTTGGCCTCGATCACCCGGCGAAGGAGGTGCACGGCGTCGTACGATGCGGCGGCCGGCTGATTCGGCGGCGGCTCCCCGGGATACCGCGACCGGTAGGTCTCGACGAAGCGCTGATTGAGCGGGGTGGCGATCTGGGGGAGATAGGCCAGGGACTCGTAGACCCCTTCCGCGAGCTCACCCGATTCCTCGATTCCCTCGAGGCCGTCCGCGCCGAGGAGCGGGACCGCGATCCCGCGGGCGCGCATCTGCCGGAGAACTTCCTCCGCCTCGCTCCGGTTGCCGGCCACGAGAATGAACTGCGAGCGCCCGTCCTGCGCCATCCGCGCCATGTAGGCGGCGATGTCGGGCGTATCACCGAGGTACGGCGAGACGGCGAGGAGCTCGCCGCCGCGCCGGGTGAACTCGGCGACGAACCGCTCGCGCACCCCGCGCCCATACTGGTCGTTGAGATAGAGGACGGTGCCGCGGCTCAGGCCGAGGCGCTCGCGGACCCAGCGCGCGAGGGCGGCGCCGTGCGCGAGATCGCTGGGGCAGACGCGGAAGGTCCAGGGACCGGCGCGGGAGATCTCGGGCGAGGACGAGGAGGGCGAGATCGAGACGATCGGGTCGGGGCCGCCGTTGTAGACCGGCGCCGCGGCGAGCGTCGTGCCGGAGTAGAGATGGCCGAGCACGGCGACGGCGTCGGTCTCGTAGAGCCGGGTGGCGACGACCACGGCGGAATCGACTTCGCCGTAGTCGTTCTCCTCGATCAGGGCGAGGCGGCGGCCATCGATCCCTCCCTGGGCGTTGATCTCGTCGACGGCGAGCCGCGCCGCGAGGACCATCGGCTTCCCGATGGCATCGGTGAACGCGCCGGCAACCCCGATCTGGATGGGATCCTGCGAGCCGCAGGCCGCCAGCAACAGGACGGCCGCCGGCAGGAGGCGCTGCTTGAGACGCACGTCGTTTCTCCGGGACAGCGCCGGCCCGCAGGGGGATCGCGGGGCCCGCGCAATGGGGCTCAGGGGAACGACATAGGTTATTGGGAGCGGGGGGAATTCACAAGCGGGACGGAGGGTGCGGGGAGGCGTCGCGGCGTACGCGCGCCTCCCCCCGGAGGGGCTATTCGCCGCCGCGCGCCCGGCGGCGCTCGCGTCCCCAGCCGTCGAGCACGTGGCCGTCCACGAGGCTCACGGAGGCGATGCGCTCCTGCCGCTGCACCTTCCAGGTGAGGCGCGCCATCCGGCCCTGACGGACCCACTGCATCATCCACTGCGGGCCCTGGACGCGCGCATCGACGCGCCCGTAGTTGCGCTCGAGGGTGTTGCGCCAGCGGTCGAGCTGATCGGGTGCGACGTCCCCCGACACGGTGAGCACGGCCGCGACGCTATCGATGGCCGAGAGCCACACCTGCACGGTGCCGCCGGCCTCGGGGTCGGTGACCGACCCGCGGCATTCGGTGACCCGGCGGTCGGAGCGGGCGCGGTCACAGCGGAGTGTACCGCCATCGAGCGCGCGGACATTGGCGGCGATCTCGGTGAGCGAGGCGCCGGGGCGGAAACCGAGGAATTCCAAAGGGCTCGTGTGGCCTGCAACGGTTTGCGCGGCCAGGGGCGCAGTGGCAAGCACCGCGACGGCAACCATCGAGCCGGTGAGTGCGGAAACGAATCTGGAGAAATGCATGGGTCCGGTCCCTCGTCGGAGAAGGGTACGCATACCCCGTCATGCCCCTGCAAGAACGACACCGCGCCCGGGGTCAGCTCCGGGCGCGGCGGGGTTCCATCCTGGTCGTGGCGCTGGGCGCCGGCTCAGGTCTTCCTGACGTTTGCGGCCTGGAGTCCCTTCGGTCCCTCGACGATCTCGAACTCGACCTGATCGCCCTCGGCGAGGGAGCGGAACCCATCGGCGACGATGGCGGTGTGATGCACGAACACGTCCTTCCCGCCCTCCTGCGCGATGAACCCGAAGCCCTTCGCGTCGTTGAACCACTTGACCGTGCCCTTCGCCATTGCAACGACCTCTTCTGTGCGGGAGCCTGCGGCTCCGGTAAGACCCCGGTCGGAGTGACCGGGAACTGCGAAAGCACCGGGAGCGTCCCGGCGGCTCTGTCGTCGTAAGTGTGCCGGATGATTGCCGGTACGGGTCTGCCGGATAAGCTCGTGTCCGTTCTGGGATCTGTCAATGACTCAGCGGAGGAGCACCCGCGAGTGCCGGACCTCGTGCGCCAGGAGCCAGCGCTTGCGCGGGAGCCCGCCACCGTAGCCCACGAGCGCGCCCCGTTTTCCCACCACCCGGTGGCAGGGAATCAGGATCGCCAGGTGGTTGGCGCCGACGAGCTGGCCCACCACGCGAGGATGCAGCCGCGTGGCGCGCGCGAGATCGTCGTACGACCGCGTCTCCCCGAACGGGATCCGCCGGAGGGCGCGATAGACGAGGAGCTGCGCCGGCGAGATCTCGAGCCAGTCGAGGAGGTGGCGCGGAAAGGGGAAGCGCGCGGGGCGGCCGCCGAAGTACGCGTCGAGGAGCCCGCGCGTCACCTCGCACGGTCCCTCGGACACGCTGATGACGGGCGCCGCTCCCCGGGCGCGGATCAGCCAGCGGAGGCGCGACGCGCGGCCGGGAAACTCGACGACGAGCGGCCCCGCGTCGCACTCGATGAGCGAGAGGGGTCCGATCGGCGATTCGTAGGTGCCCGTCTCCAGTTGCATGCGCGCGGGTTCGTTCCGGGTTGGTCGGCGCGGGTAAGCTATCGCCCGCGCACGCGGGCGCTAGATTGTGCACCGCACACCTCTTGCCTCGAGGATCCCATGCTTGCCCTCCTGCTGCTCATTCAGCAGGCGCCCCCGGCCCGGCCGGCGACGCCACCCCTCCGCTCCCCGATCGCCCGTGTCGCCGTGATGCCGGCCGACGCGGAGCTCCGGGTGGGCGACACGCTCCGGCTCCGCGCCGTCGCCTACGACTCCGCGGGACGCGAGATCACCGGCGCCAGGGTGCGCTGGTTCCAGAGTCTCGGCGCCTTCGAGGGCTCGGTCGACTCCACCGGGCTCGTGACCGCGGGCGCCACCGGGGCGCTCGTCGTTTCGGCGCTCGTGAGCGCCCCCGCGGGAGGGCGCCCTGCCACCGCCCAGGCACGCGTCTCCATTCTCCCCGGTCCGGCCGCACGACTCACCATCGAGCCGAAGGTCGCCCGCCTCTACGCCGGCCAGTCGCTCGTGCTCGAGGCCGCCGCCTTCGCCGCCAACGGCGATCGCCGCTACGACCCGGTCACCTGGAGCAGCGACGCCGGTACCGTCCTCGCCACGGGAGCGGCGGGGCGCGTCACGGCGCTCCGGCCGGGCCGCGCCACGCTCACCGCGCGCGCCGGCGAGGCGAGCGAGCGCATGGTCGTGAGCGTCGTGGCGAATCCGGTGACCCGCGTGGACGTCACGCCCGCGGCCGCAACGGTGCGCACCGGCGACGTGGTTCCCCTCCGTTTCGAGGCGCGCACCGCGGCGGGCGCCGCCGTGGGCGACGCCGTGCCCGAGTGGTCGGTGGCGCCGGGCGATGCCCTGATCGGCGCCGACGGCCGCTTCGTCGCCGAGGCGCCCGGCGTCTACCGGGTCAGGGCGACCTTCGCCGAACGCTCCGCCGAAGCGGTGATCACCGTGGAGCAGCGCAACGTCCGACGCCCGACCACGCTGGTGGGCCGCCTTCCGCTCCCGCGCTTCATGGCGGCGGAGTTCTGGCTCCATCCCGACGGGCGGCACGGGTACCTCACCACCGTGGGCGACCGCATCTACGCGGTGGACGTCTCGAATCCCGCCGCGCCGGCCATCACCGATTCCGTCGTGGTGGATGCGCGCGCGATCAACGACGTGATGACGACCGAGGACGGCCGCTTCGGCGTGCTCACGCGCGAAGGGTCCTCGGTGCGCCGGAACGGCATCGTGATCCTCTCGTTCGAGGATCCGGCGCATCCGAAGGTGATCGCCGAATACACCGAGACGGTGAGCGGCGGCGTGCACAGCACCTTCATCTACCGGGGCTACGTGTACCTGACCGACGATGCCACCGGCTCGATGCGCGTGATCGACATCCGCGATCCGTACCGTCCGCGCGAGGTGGCGCGATGGGAGACCCCGCGCTCCTCGGCGGGCCGGATGCTGCACGACATCGACGTGCAGGACGGCCTGGCGTATCTGAGCTACTGGAACGACGGGCTGGTGATCCTGGACGTGGGGAACGGCATCCGGGGCGGGAGCCCCGAGCGGCCGCAGCTCGTGAGCCAGCTCAAGTACGACCTGAACGCGCTCTACCGCGAGGTCGAGGCGCTGGGCGGCCCCGGCTACATCCGCGGCACCCACACCGCCTGGCGGCACCGGAACTACGTCTTCGTCGGCGACGAGGTCTTTTCCGCGCGGCCCCGCCCGACCGAAGGGGGTGGGATCCTCGGACTGGGCCGCGCGTACGGCCGGCTCCATGTGGTGGACGTCTCCGATCTCACCGCGCCGCGCATCGTCGCACACTACGAACCGAAGGACGGCGGGACGCACAACGTCTGGGTGGCCGGCGATACCCTCTACCTCGGCGACTACCAGGGGGGTCTCCGGGTGCTCGACATCTCCGGGGAGCTCCGCGGCGACCTCCTGGCGCAGGGCCGGGAGATCGCCCACGTCGTCACCGGGGACGCGAAGGGCTTCATCCCCAACGCCGCCAACGCGTGGGGGGCGATCTACCGCGATGGGCACATCTACGTTCCCGACATGAACTCGGGACTCTGGATCGTGAAGGTCGAGGGAGGCGAACCGCCGGTCCCGTAGCCTGTCATTTCGGCTTCCGCGGGGCCATCTTTCGGGCATGCCGACTCCAGGTACACTGGCCGTCAGGACCTTCACCGACCGGGCGGAAGCGCTTGCGCATTTCGTCCTCCGGGCCGGGGAAGCCCCGCGTCTCTTCGCCTTCGACGACGGGATGGGGTGTCCCACGGAGAACGCCCTGGCGGCGCTCGAGTGGACAGGGGTGGTGGGGATCCTGAAGGACGACGATCTCCTGCACGCCGCGCGGCTCACCCACGAGACCGCCGCAGCCGTGGTCGAGCGGCGGGACGAGCAGGGGCGCTGCTATGTGTATCTTGGCCCCCGGCTTGATGCTCCGCCCATGGACGTCTTCGAGGGCGCGGTCCTCTTCGACGAGCCCGGCGTCAAGGCGGTAGAGTTCCGCCAGCGGGCGCACGCGGTGGCGCACTTCCTGCGAGCGACCTCCGGCGTCGGATCCCTGCTGGCCCTCCTCGGCCGGCGGGCTCCCGAGCTCCGGCACATGCGCCGCTGGCTCGGGCCCATCATCGAGCAGCTCGACGCGCCGCGCCAGATGGTGGCGGGGTGGTTCGCCGCGAGTTCCGCGGGAGTGCTCTTCACGTTCACCGAAGGCGAGCCGACCTGGCGCTACATCGAGGTCGGAATGGAACCATGAAGCGATACGTTCTCCTTGCTGTCCTGCTCTTCGCTGCCGCCCCGCTCGCCGCCCAGGCGAGCATCGTGCTTCCCGACAAGGAGCTCGCGCCCGAGCACGCCCGATTCAAGGATGCCGCGTACGTACTGCGCGACACCCTCTTCGGGGTGACCAGCGCCGCCGCCCGGCTCCGTCGCGATTTCTCCGCGACCTCCGCGGCCTCGCTCACCTCCCGTGCGCGCGACATGGTCCGCGCCTGCGAAGCCGTCGGCCGCAACACCGCGGCCCCGCGCGCTGCGGTGCGCGGCGTGCCGGAGGGAACCCGGCTCCAGGAGCGCGAGCGGACGCGCCTCCTCGCCGCATATGATGCGCTCGATGCCGCGGCCGCCGCGTGCGCCCGGGAATTCGGGACGCTCGCGGAGCCGGGCCGGGGAGAAGAGGTGCGAGGGTACGGCAACCGCCACGCCTCCACGATGGTCGAGCAGATCCGCCGGTACGAGCGCGCGCTGGACGGCTACTTCCGCGCGCTCGACATCCCCAACCGGCCCCGGGGAGCCCGGCCCGACCCTCTGGCCGGCTGATCCGCCTTGCGGAGATGTGGATACACATCTCCACAAAATGTGGAGGAGCGCGCCAAGCCCCATCGGGCGCCGAGACTTGAGCCTCCACAACCGATCCACATGAAAGTGACGTAAACCGAATGAAATCAGGCACTTGCGCGATTCCGGCAAGTGCCTATCTTGTACCTGCGCTCTTCGTCAACTGTGCGGACTCCGGGTCTGCAAAGCGAAACGGGAAGCGGTTCGGACGGGATATCGGGTGAGGCGGTTCTGGCTTCCAAGGGTCATGAACAGCCTGCGACCCCGGTGGTCACCCCGGACGAACAGATGAGGCCAGTCGCGTGCCTCATCCGCCCCGATCTGGCGCCTCGGGGTGCTGTGCGAACGGTCGATCCGCGACTCGGCCGGACTCGCAGCGCTGGCAACGACGAACCAGGTGGGACGGCCATCCGGCCTGGGGATGAATGTCGAGGCCCCGTACGGCCCTCCCGAGCGGCTCACGCCGCCGGCGGCACGCGGGAGAAGAACGGCAGCGCAAGCTCCGACTTCGGCTAATCGTTGCATGAAGCGGCCATCCAGCCACGACTGGATGGCCGTTTCTCTTTTTCTGTCCTTGCAGCGCCTTCGAGTCTTCGCGTGAAAAGCCAGGGCTGTCAGTCGCACCACTCGGCTGTGCCGCGATACGCGCGCCGCCGGTCGAGCTGCCAGATGCCGCGCGCGCTCGTCAGTTCATCGCCGTTGAAGTTGTCGGGATCGACGAGCGCGTCGGCCATGCTCGCGGACTTGGCGCTCGCGTTGTCGGCGTAGTGCAGGATCTCGGCTTCGAGCGTCATCGGCGGCACCGCGGCGCCGAACTCGAGCTGTCCATGGTGTGACAGGATGAGATGATGCAGGAGCTGCAGTCCCTCCGCGGAGCAGGGCGGTGCGGGCTCCGCGGCGATGCGCCGCTCGAGCATGAGCGAGCCGAGCACCACGTGCCCGAGGAGCCGGCCCCGGTCGGTGTAGCCGAAGACCGATTCCCATTCGTACGACTCGAGCTTCCCGATGTCGTGGAGGAGGGCGCCGGCCAGGAGGAGGTCGCGGTCGGCGCGGCAGGTCTTGGCGATGGCGCGCGCGATGTGCGCGACCTCGCAGACGTGCTTGAGGAGTCCCCCCAGCGCCGCATGGTGTCCCGACACGCTGGCGGGACACGCCTCGAAGCGCGCGCGGAACTCCGGGTCCTCGAAGAAGAGGTCGAGCGTCCGGCGAAGCCGTGCCCCCGTGATCGCCGCACGCCACTCGTCGAGCGTCTTCCAGAGCGGACCGACCTCGCCGACGGAGGGAAGCAGCTGCCGGCGGTCGACGCTTTCCCGCGGGAGGATGCGGATGGAGGTGATCCGGAGCTGGCGCCGGCCGCGGAACTGATCGATCTCGCCGATGACCTGGGCCACGTGCCCCTTTTCGAGGCCGGCGAGCTGCTGCTGGTCCGCGCCCCAGAAGGGCGCCGACTCGATGCGGCCGCTCGCATTCCCGAGGGTGATGACGGTGCACTCCTTCTCCACCCCGAAGGTCTTCTGCTGCACTTCCATGACGAGGAACGGATCCTGGAGCCGGTCGCCGGGTACGGCGCGCCTGAGATCGGGAAAGGCCATTGCGGAACCGAAGTCGAAGTCGATGGAGGAGTGGAGCGGATGGCAGGGAGCAACATACCGCCGGGCGCCGACAGTGCCCAGTGCGCCGGGTGGCGCGCGCGGGCGAGCCTCGTAGGTTTGCGCCATGCCCGTGCATGCACTGATTCTCGATGATGATCCCGAGCGCCGCCAGGCGCTTGCCGCCGCGCTCAGGGAGGCGGGCCACGTGGCAGTGCCCGAGGGGAATGCCGAGGTGGCGGCCCAGGCACTGGTGGCGCGGCCCGGAGACGATGCGCCCGGCTTCGACCTGCTGGTGCTCGATCTCCGGCACCCCGCGCTCGACGTGGCGGCGCTCCGCGGGGCACTGGCGCCCCGCGCGGTCCTCCCACCCGACTCGCTCGATGCCGCCGAGCGGCGTCATATCCTGGCGGCACTGGCGCATACCGGCGGGAACCGCCGCCAGGCGGCGCTGCTCCTCGGCATCTCGCGCTCGACGCTCCTGAGCAAACTCCGCCGCTACGGCGAATAGGGGGCCTGCCCCCGTTCGATCCGCACGCGCCCCAGCCGGGATACGATCACACGCCGCACGACCCCCCGGTACGACAGCGTCCAGGTGGCGTTCGACGCCCCGTAGGTGATCCCCACCGGTGCGAAGTAAAGCGTGCGGGCGGGCGCCGTCAGTCCCACGCCGGCGGCCGCCGGCCCGGGTCCCCGCCACCGGAGCAGCGTGTCTCCCGACTCCAGCGTGCGGATGGTGACGCTGTCGGCACCGACCCGGAGCAGCGCGACCCGACTCGTGCCGATGGCGATCAGCCGTGCGCGCGTGTGCGCCGCGGCCAGGCGCTGGGCCTCCTGCTCCACCCGGAGCGACGCGAGCGGCCGCCCGAGGCGGGGAAGGGCGATCATGCCCACGAGCGAGGCCAGTGCGAGGGCGATGAGCAGCTCGACCAGCGTGAGACCCTGTCGCATGGCCGCACGGTAGCGTCGAGCAGTGCAACGGCGTGCACCCGAAGTGCGCGCGAGGGGCCGGAAAATCGCCTCTTGCCCTCTTACCTCAGCGTGGGCATACTAGCTTGCCCTCGCCCACCACATCCGGCACGGGAGATCCCACAAGAGTGATCACACTGAGGCCGCTCGACCGCGCCCTGTCACTGCGGGCGGACGAGAGCCATCACGCCGCATTTCTCGATCGCGTTCGCACCGAGCGCTCGAGCGGCGACGACCTGCGGGGTCGCATCGCGCTGGGCGAGTATCTTCTCGCCCGTCTCATCGATCGCATGCTCGCGTCGGACGGCAGTGACGAGGCTGAGGACGGGATCCGCTGGCATCTGGAGACCACCGGCGACTACTTAGCCACGCTCCCGGAGGAGGATCCCGAGACGGCGCAGCTCGCGGCCGTGATGCGCGCGGCGCGGGTGGAAGGGCT
Source organism: Gemmatimonadales bacterium (assembly GCA_035765075.1). Classification (GTDB taxonomy): domain Bacteria; phylum Gemmatimonadota; class Gemmatimonadetes; order Gemmatimonadales; family GWC2-71-9; genus CAMLLJ01. The sequence goes on along the minus strand of DASTYH010000240.1, from coordinate 5,310 downwards.
GCGCCGGCTCGACGCCATCCGCGCGGCGCTGGCGGCGCGGGCCCGGTTCCTGATGCAGGAGCAGCGGGATGCCGAGGCGATCGAGGTGCTCCGGCTCGCCGCCTCCACCATGCCGGGCCCCGCCGCCGCCGATTTTCCGGCGATCGCCCTCGCGGCCGGCGAGGTCAACCTGCATCTCGACCGGCTCGAGCAGGCGGCCTACGCGTACCTCGCGGCGGAGGAGGCGGCATTCAATGCCGGCGATCCCGCCGTGATGCTCCGTGCCCGGATCGGCGAGATCGGCATCGCGCGGCGGCGGGGGGACCTGGTCCGGGCGCGCGCCGGGATCGAGCAGGTGATCACGGAGGCGAGCGGGCACCCCGATCTCGATCCGGTGGCGGCCGAGGCCTATGTCGAGCTGGGCGCCACCCTCGCCTCGCTCGGGCGCCCGGTGGATGCGCTCCGCGCGCTCTTCGAGGCATTCTGCCGAACGGCCGAGCCTGCCAATCGCACGGCCGTGCTCTGTCTGCTGGGGGACGGCCTCGCGGAACAGGGCGCGTACGCCGCCGCCGCTTCGGCGTTCGTGCTGGCCGAGCGTTCGGCATCGGGTCCGACGGGCCGTGCGCGCGCCCTGCTCGGCCTCATGGACCTCGCCTCCAACCTGGGCGACCGGATCGGCTTCGAGCGCCATCGGAGCGCGGCGGCCGCGATCCTTCCGCGGACGGCCCCGCACGTTCAGGTGGACTTCGCCCATCGCTCCGCCGTCGGGCTCGCGCGCTTCGGCCAGTTCACGCGGGCCGCCGCCATCTGGCAGCGCGCCGCGGGCGCCGCGGCGGCGCGCGGTCTTGCGGACTGGGAGCGCTCGATCGAGCGCATGCTCTCGCTGCTCCCCGCCTGCCGCTCGGTGGGCGGCGCCGCGCACGACACCGCCATGTCCCAGCCGGAGCTCGCGGTGCTCTCGGCGGACATCCGCCAGCTCGCCGCGCTCGCCGGCGCCTAGCGGCGCATCGTCCATGTCCCAGCCCGTGGTTTCCGGTCCCCCCGCTCCCGTCGATCCCCTCGCCACGCTCCGCGAGTACCGGCCGCTCGCGCCGTGGGGGCTCCGGGACCTCGCCGCACTGGCGGGAGCGATCCTCGACGCGTCCGGCGTGGTCCCGATCAATGCCGCGGCGCGGGCGCACCCCACCGAGCGCACCATCCGCTTCTACGTGGCCCGCGGGCTGGTCAGTCCCCCGGAGGGCCGCGGCACCGCGGCGGTCTACACCTACAAGCACCTGCTCCAGGTGCTGGCGATCAAGCTGCGCCAGATGGAGGGCGCGACGCTCGAAACGATCGTGCGGGAGGCGGAGTCGCTCTCGGGCGACATGATCGAGCGTCGCGTGGCCCAGACGCTCGGCCCCGCCCTTCCGCGTCCCTCGCAGCTCGCGCTGCTGCAGGCGCCCGGGACCGGCCGCGGCCGCGTGGGACGCGCGCTGCAGGCGTGGATCGCGGCACCCGACTCGAGTGCCGCGGCGCGCGGCGCGCTCTGCCGCCGGGTGGTCGTCGCGCCGGGGGTCGAGCTCCTGATCGACGACCAGCACCCGATCGCCCGGCTGCACGGCGGCAGCGAGGCCATCGGCGAGGCCGTCCGGCGCGCACTCGCCACGCTCATGCCGCCGGGCACGACGCCGTAGCCCCACCCCAACGGAGCGATTCGATGGAACTCATCATCCTGCTCGTCGTCGTCGCCGCCCTGGTGCTCTGGATCATCGGCGCCTACAACGGGCTCATCACGCTGAAGAACCAGGTGCTCAACGCGTGGAAGCAGATCGATGTGCAGCTCAAGCGCCGTCATGATCTCGTCCCCAACCTCGTCAATACCGTGAAAGGGGCGATGACCTTCGAGCGCGAGACGCTCGAGGCGGTGATCAGCGCCCGGAACCGCGCGGTGGCGGCCACGAGCGTGAAGGAAACAGCCCGGGCCGAGGGGGAGCTCACGCAGGCGCTCGGCCGCCTCTTCGCGCTGACCGAGGCGTATCCCGAGCTCAAGTCGAACGCCAACATCCTGGCGCTGCAGGAGGAGCTGACCAGCACCGAGAACAAGGTCGGCTTTGCGCGGCAGCACTACAACGACGCCGCCACCCACTACAACACGCGCCAGTCCACCTTCCCCACGATGCTCGTCGCGGGGCTCGCGAAGGCGTCGCCGGCGGAGCTCTGGGAGATCGAGGACGCCGCCGAGCGGGCCGTTCCGAAGGTCGACCTGTCGTTCGGCGACAAGCCGAAGGCCTGATGGTCCCCGCGCCGGCGTGACCGACGCCAACCTCTTCGCCCAGCAGCAAGCCAACCGCCGGCGATCGAACCTGCTCGTCGGCGGTTTCATCGTCTTCTTCGCGTGGGCGGGATTCGGCGGCGACATCGCCTTCGGGCTCCTCACCGCGGACAGCCCTCCGGGCTCCTACCGTCACGTCGTTCCCTTCATCGGCATCGTCACGACGCTCGTCGCGTCGGGCATCTGCCTGAACGCCTGGCGGCGCGGCGCAGAGCGCGTGCTCTGGTCGGCGGGCGCGTGGGAGATCGTCGAGCCGGGGACGCCGGAGCAGCGGCAGTACGTGAACGTGGTCGAGGAGATGGCGATCGCCGCCGGGCTTCCGCGCCCGCGGATCTGGCTCGTGCCGGACGACGATCCGAATGCGTTGGCCACCGGGCGCGATCCGACGACCGCGAACATCGCGGTGACCGAGGGGCTGCTCCAGCGGCTCTCCCGGGATGAGCTGCAGGGGGTCGTGGCGCACGAGCTGGCCCACATCAGGAACTACGACACGCGCCTCATGACACTGCTCGCGGGGATGGTGGGGGCCATCCTCCTCCTGTCCGACGGGGCGTGGCGCATGCTCCGGGGTGGCGCGCGGATGGGGGGCGGCGGCCGCGGCGGCGGCGGTGGCGGTGGCGGTGGCGGGAGGAAGGGTGGGGCAGGCGCGCTCGGCGTCGTGGTGCTCGTCGTCTGGCTCCTCACGCTCATCATGGCGCCGGTCGTGACGCGGCTGCTCGCGATGGCGGTGAGCCGGAAGCGCGAATACCTGGCGGATGCGTCCGGTGCCCAGTTCACGCGGAATCCCGCGGCGCTCGCCTCGGCGCTGGAGAAGCTGGGTGCGGAGTCGGGGGCGACGCGCGCCATCACCCGCGGCGCGGCGCACCTCTGCATCGTGGATCCCTCGGAGCGGCGATTCTCGGAGCGGGAAGGGTTCCTGGGGGACCTCCTCGCGTCGCATCCGCCGCTCAATCAGCGGATCATCCGCCTGCGCGGCATGGCCTTCCAGCGGGAGAAGCAGGAGGCGGCGCCGGCCTGAGGCGGCGGCCCCTCAGCTCTCGCCGAGCGCCGAGATGTCGTCGGCGAGCGCGGACGGGTCGAAGGGAAGCTGGACGATGAGGTCGGCATCGATCTCCGCGGCCGCCGCCTCGTCGCGCACGAGCACGATGCGCTTCGGCGAATGGCCGGAGGGCGGTGTCGGGATGGAACCCCCGTCGGTCAGGACCACGAGCGTGACACTGAGCGCCCGCATCCCGCGCTCGAGCGCCGCCGCGTCGCGCGAGCGCTCCACCGCGTACCCCACCGAGCCGAGAACGCCCGTGAGCACCTGGGCGAGGTGGTCGTCATCCACCGCCAGGATCGCGGTGCCGCGGGTCCGGAGCGGCAGCTCGATGCCGGCCCCCCCGGTGTCCTCGGTCAGGTCGATCATCCGCAGGTTCCCCGGATAGGGCGCCGTCTTCGTATCGCGCAGCGAGCCGATCCGGCGGACGATGTCGCGGATCCGCTCGAGGTTTGCCTGCAGCGCCGCGAGCCCCGCCTTCTGGGCGGGCGTGAGGGGATCGTCTCCGCGGTTGAGGAGCTCCAGCTCGGCCGACGCCGCCATGAGGGGGTTGTTGATCTCGTGGTGCAGCGTGACGGTCATCTCGCCGATCGCCGCGAGCCGCTCGGCCCGGAGCAGCTCGCCCTGCGCGAGCGAGAGCGCGCCCCGGAGCGCGCGCTCGCGCCGCACCCGGTCGAGGACCTGCGGGAGGAGGTGCGGGAGCGAGGCGTCCTTGACCAGGTAGTCCTCGGCGCCGCGCCGGATCGCCTGGGCCGCGAGCGCCTCGCTCCCGTGGCCGGTCACCACGACGATGCTCGGGGGCCGGGGCCGCGAGCGGAGCGGTCCGACCGCCTCCACGCCGGTCATGTCGGGGAGCTCGTGATCGAGGAGGACGATGTCGAAGTCGCCGCCGCGGGCGAGCGCGTCGGCCCCCCGGTGGACCCGCTCCACATCGGTGAAGCCGTGGCGGGCGAGGATGGCGCGCATGAGACGGACGGTGTCATCGTCGTCGTCGACGATGAGCACCCGTAACGGGGCGTGATCCGTCGGGCGGCCGCTCAGCCGCGGCGCTCGTCGAGGAAGGTGAGGGTCGGCCGGTGGCGCACCACGGTTTCCAGCGCCCGGTGCACCGCCGGATCGATCACCGTGCCGATGAGATCGCGCATGCGCTCCACGGCCGTGGCCGCCGGCATCTTCTCCTGGTAGGGGCGCGAGGTCGTGAGCGCGTCGTAGATCTCGACCGCGCCGATGATGCGCGCCCCGTAGGGAATCGCCTCGCCCGCCAGGTGATCGGGGTAGCCGAGCCCGTCCCACCGCTCGTGGTGGCTGCGGACGAAGGCGATCACTTCCCGGAGATGGGTCAGCGGGCTCAGGATCTGCGAGGCGATCACCACGTGTTGCTTGACGTGCTCGAACTCCTCGTCCGTGAGCGGGCCCTGCTTGTTCAGGATGTCCTCGCGGATCCCGATCTTCCCGATGTCGTGCAGCCGCCCCCCCGTGCGCACCCGTTCGATGGACTCGTCATCGAGGCCCATTTCCGCCGCGATCGTCGCCGCCATGTCGGCCACCCGCGCGGAGTGGCCCCGGAGGTGCGGATCCTTCGCCTCCAGCGCATTCACCAGCGCCTCCAGCGTCGCCACCGAGATGCGCTCGAGATTGGCGCGCTCGGCCCGGAGCTCCGCCGCGCGCACCGCCACCTCCTCCTTGAGGAGCCGGTTCAGCTCCTGCTCCGTCAGCCGGGCCGCCCGGCGGGCGAGGGCGCGCTGGATCGCGCGGGCGAGGACGGCGAGATCGATGGGCTTGGTGAGGTAATCGAGCGCGCCGCGCTGCATGCAGAGCGCCGCGGCGGTGGCGTCGTTCACCGCGGTGAGCATGAGGAGGGCGATGCCCGGCGCCGCCTCCATCACCCGGGGAACGAGATCCACGCCGCTCGTTCCGGGGAGGTTCACGTCGAGCAGCATACACGTGACCTTCCGGCGCCGCAGGTGCTCGAGCGCCTCGT
>DASTYH010000239.1:0-3311 GCA_035765075.1 Gemmatimonadales bacterium | reverse complement strand
CATCGCCTCGCGGAGGACGTACTTGGTGGTGGTGCCCCGCAGCTTCAGGTGCTCCGGGAGCCGGGCGGTGAATTCCACCAGCGGGTGGTCGAGGAACGGCACCCGGCATTCGATGGACTCCGCCATTCTCATCTGGTCCTGCTTCATCAGCAGTTCCTGCAGGTAGGTGCGCACGTCCGCGTACAGGAGCTGATTGAGGAGCGACGCACCTCCCGCCTCCTCGATGGCACGATGGGCGGCGGCATAGGGATCGATGGTCGCCAGCTGCTCGCGCAGCGCCGGCGCCAGCAGCTCCGCCTGCCGGGCGCGCCCGAAGACGGCGAAGTTGTCGAAGTAGAGCGTGTCGATGTCGGCCGGGAGGTAGAGCCCGGTGCGCATCAGCCGATTCCGGAGCTGGGTCCCCTTCGGCAGCCGCTCGACGGCGCTCCGCACCAGGCGCTGGAGGCCCGCGCCCGCGATTCCCTGATAGCGGCGACTCAGGGCGACGTTGTACATCGTCGTCCGGTAGCGGCCGTATCCGGCCAGCGTCTCGTCACTTCCCTCCCCCGTGAGCACCACCTTGACGTGCTCCGCGGCGAGGCGGGAGACGAAGTTGAGCGCGATGCTCGAGGGGTGGGCGAGCGGCTCGTCCTCGTGCCACACGAGCGACGGCAGCGCACCGAAGAACTCCGCGGGGCTCACCACCACCTCGTGGTGATCCGTCCGGTAGCGTTCGGCGACGAGGCGCGCATACTCCAGCTCGTTCGCCTCCCGCTCCGCAAAGGCCACGGAGAAGGTGCGGATCGGCTCGTCCACCAGTGTACTCATCGCCGCAGTGATGGCGGCCGAATCGATGCCCCCCGAGAGGAACATCCCGAGCGGCACGTCCGCCATGAGCCGGAGCCGGACCGCCTCGCGGAAGCGTTCGCCATACTCCGCGATGAGGACCCGGTCGCTCCGCCGATCCACCGCCGCCGGCGAATAGTCGAGGTCCCAGTACCGCTCGATGCGGATCCGGCCGTCTCGCCAGCGGAGCGTGTGGCCGGCCGGGAGCCGGCGAACCCCCTCGAAGAGCGTCTCCTCGCCCGAAGGCGCATGATTGGCAAGGAAATCGGGAAAGGCGGCGAGGTTGAGCGAGGCGCTCACGGCACCCGCGGCAAGCAGCGCCTTGATCTCGGAGGCGAAGTAGAGGGCGCCGTCGCTGGTGTGGACGTAGTAGAGCGGCTTGACGCCGAGCCGGTCCCGCGCGATGAAGAGCTCGCGCGAGCGGCGGTCCCAGATCGCAAGGGCGAACATCCCGCGGAGACGCCGCGGCGCATCCGCTCCGTCGCGCTCGTAGACGTGGAGGACCGTTTCCGTATCGCAATGCGTCCGGTAGGTGACGCCGTCGCGCTGAAGCTCGGGCATCAGCTCCGGGTGATTGTACACCTCGCCGTTGTAGACGATCTGCAGCGCGCCATCCGCGCTCGCCATCGGCTGGGCGCCATGCGCCACATCCACGATGCTGAGCCGGCGGTGCCCGAGCCCCACGCCGGGCTCGAGGAAGAGCCCGGCGCCATCAGGGCCCCGGTGCACCAGGACATCGCGCATGCGCTCGATCAACGCCGCGTCCAGCCGGCGCGTCGATCCCTCGGGCAGCACGATTCCGCAGATTCCGCACATCGCTCAGCTCATCCGTATGGTCAGGTGCCCGCCGGCGCGATCCCGAGAAGCGGGCCGCCCGACAGCACGATCGTATCAGTCCGGCCGCCGGTCGTGACCCGGACGGCGCCCTGCAGAAATTCGACCTCCGGCGCCTCCGCGGCTTTGCACGGAACCAGCACCGTGATCACCTCGCGGATTCCGCCCCCCGACACCCGGCATACGCACGTCTGGCTCCGATGCCGCACTCCGTAGGCGGGGGAGGTCCAGCTCTCTTCGGCGCCGATGGCTCCGGCGGAAGCGGCGAGGTGGAGCCCGGCGCCCGCCGGACCCACGAGCCTGGCCTCTCCCGCCCCGACCGCCACGGCCACCCCGGGGGCGCAGTGCCAGCGGACCTCGTACGCCGGAGATCCCACCGACTCGATCACGTCCCGCACCACCCAGAAGCGGCCACGCAGGAAGAGGATCGCACGTCGATGGGTGACCGCCGGGTCGAGCCCGGCATACCCGTCATGCAGCCCTTCAAAATAGTCGGCTGCGGGGCCCTCCTCCCACCGGATGAGCTTCGCCTCAGCCCTGTTCTGCCACCGGAAAGGCGTCCCCGGCACCGACGAAGATCGCCCTTCCACGGTGACCGTGCTGTGCGCCAGGGAACAGCGGAAGGCATTCCGCTCCTCCCCGACGTAGCTGAAGGTCCCGGGATCCACGAGAATAGGCTCCCCGTGCGCCGCGATCTCCACCGCGAGCGTGTCGGCGTGGCCGTGACCGCCGTTCAGTCCGCCGATCGGGCCGCAATCGACCAACAGATAGTTCGCCCCGGCCTCCCAGCCGTCCCGCATCACGAAATAGCCGCCCTCGGCGAACGCCTGCGGAAGCGCCGGAGTCCGGATGCCCACCCGGTCGAACCGTGCGGGACCCCCGGCCCCGAGGAGCCAGACGAGCTCCGGGGCGGCCGCGCCCGCGGCAAAGCAATAATCAGGCCTTTCGAGGAGCGCCCCGCCGAGCGCGACCGTGTCCCGGAAGTCGTTGGAATCACGGGAGTTGAACGAGATCAACCGGCCGCCGTCATCGTCGCCGAGGAGGGGCCAGCGACGGTCCGGTCGCGCCAGCGCAACGATATGATCGAGAAGCCCGCTCAGGGCCGACCCGAGCGCCGGATCGAGCCCCCGACCGGAGCCGCGGTTGATGAGCGCGAGGTGCAGGTAGAAGTCGGCGGTATAGCGGTGGTAGTACGTCGACTGCTCGAAATAGACCCCGTCGGGGCGAACCTGCCGGACGAGCTCGGCCCGGAGGATGGCCTCCCCCCGCTCCCGCCAGCGACGGGCGCCCCGGAGCTCGGGGAAATGGGCTCCCAGGTAGACGAGGCCCAGCGCCTCGCCGGTCAGATGGGTATTGGGGCTGAAATAGGTGGAGAGAAATCCCTCGATATGGCGGGCATGCAGATGGAGCATGCCAAGGGTCCGCCGGTAGATCGGCGGAGTGAGCACGGGGGAGCGGCGGATCAGGTGCAGCGCCCAGGTCCACGCGATGGCGCGGAACGCGACCTCCAGGCTGCTCGCCCAGTTCATACCCCGCTTCGGGGGATTGGCGTCCATCCATCCGATGAGCTGGGACACGAGCGACTCGGCGAAGCTCTCCTCGCCGGTGAGCGCGTAGGCCTGTCCCAGGGTAACGAAATGCTGATGCCGGCT
>DASTYH010000238.1:0-8943 GCA_035765075.1 Gemmatimonadales bacterium | reverse complement strand
GCACCACCGCCACTGGGCGCGCTTCCAGCATCTCTGGCTCGCGGAGCAGGCGGCGGATCTCGCCGCACTGGCCGCCGCCGGCGGCGTCCGGGATGCGGCACCCCGCGCCAACGCCATCCTCGCCGGCTACGCGCACTACGCCTCGCTTCCCAACAGCGACAATGTTCTCGGCCCCTCGCACCTCTTCTTCTCGACGTATCTCGAGTCGATCTGGATCACCAACTACCTCGGCGCCGCCACGCTGCTCCGCGAATCGGATCTCCTCGAGGAGGAGGCGGCGGTGGTCGTCAACGGCGTCGCGGACGAGGCCGCCGGGGTGATCGGGGAGTTCAACGAGGGCTTCTCCAATCGCCAGACCTGGCACAACGCCGCGCTCGCGGCGATCGGTGTCTGGTTCGAGGACGAGGAGCTTGCGGGACGGGCGGTCGAAGGCGATACCGGGATGCTGTCCCACCTCGCGCACGGCTTTGCGTCGGACGGCACCTGGCACGAAGGGGAGAACTATCACCTCTTTGCGCTGCAGGGCATGCTCACCGCGATTCGCTGGGCCAGAAGCGCGGGCGTGGATGCCCTCGGCGATGCCGACCTCGCGACGCGGCTCTTCTCGGCGCTCCGGGTTCCGATGCTCACGGCGCTTCCCGATCTGACTTTTCCGGCCCGCAAGGATTCGCGCTACGGCGTGTCGCTCGCGCAGCCGATGTACCTCGAGCTCTGGGAGCGCGGCCTCGGCGTTGTCGGCGGGCGAGTGCCGGGAGCCGAGGAGCTCGGCGGGTGGCTGCGCGCCCTGTACGCCGCCCCGGCGCCGCCGGCCCAGCCGTTCGATTCCTGGCTGTACGAGGCGGGGATGGAGCCACCGGCCAGGCGGGACCGGAGCGCGCTCTCGTGGAGCGCGCTGCTGGAGATGATGCCGGCGCTTCCCGAATTCCAGCCGGCAAGGGGCGGAAGCGTCCTGCTCCCGTCCGACGGCTATGCGGTGCTCCGGAGCGACGATCGCTACGTGGGGCTCGAGTGCGGGGAGTGGAGCGGAGGGCATGGGCATCCCGATCGGCTGAATCTTACGTACCACGCCGATGGAATATCGTGGCTTCCCGATTTCGGGACCGGGTCGTATGTGTCGCCCGATCTCTTCTGGTATCGGTCGACGCTCGCGCACAACGCGCCGAGACTCGATGGCGTTTCCCAGCAGGAGGGCGATGCCGAGTGCACCGCCTTCGACGTCCGGGATCAGTGGGCCTGGGTGCGAGGAGTGTGGGGGCCGTTCACGCGCACCGTGGTGGCCGGCCCCGCCTACGTGCTCGACGTACTCGAGCTCAACGCGGCCACCGAGCGCCTCGTCGAGCTTCCGTGGCACCTCGACGGCGGGGAGATGCAGACATCGGGAAGCTGGGCGCCCGCGGCACTCGACGACGCCTTCGTGAGCGATGTCGAACGGTTCACGCCCGCCGGGGCGGGGAGCCTCGCCATCCGTGCCGGTCGAGATGGTCGGACCCTGACACTTCACCTGGCCGGGGGGGCCGAGCTCCTGCGCGGCTCGGTGCCCGGCGCGCCCGGCGCGACGGCCAGGCGCACGTGCTTCCTCGAGCGCCTGCGCGCAACGGGCGCCCAGCTGGTTCACGTCCTGGCAGCGGGGGAGGGAGCGGTCCGGGGGGTGCGAGTCGGTGCCAACGCCATCGAGATCGATACGCCGGCGGGCACAGAGGTTCATGCCGCCACTGCCGAGGGCTGGGCGATGCGAGGACCGTCGGGCGAAGTACGCCTGGGCGGCGTGATCCTCCGACGGCCGGACTTCGAGCCGCTCGTCACGCGGAACCGGCCGCTGGTGGAGCACGCGACCGCGAGATACGCCACGGCGTCACCTTCACTCGACGGATCGCGTGACGGCTTCCCCGGCGCGCCCGCCATCCATCTCGATCATGAGGATCAATACCGGCGGAGCGAGGAACCGTTCGCCGGCCCGGAGGCATTCAGCGCATCCGCCTGGCTCGCGTGGGACGAGGACGCGCTCTATCTCGCCGTCGAGGTCTCCAAGCCGGAGCTCCTCTTTCGCCCGGCCGACGCTCCGCCGCTTCGGTTCGACAACGAGGTGGACGACATCCATTCGGATGGCCTGCAGGTCTACCTTGCCGCCCCGGATGGGGGGAGCTGGGGGGTGCTCGTGGTACCTGAAGCGGGCGGGGGCATCCGGGTCCATTCAATCGCCGGAACTTCGGCGTCGTCCGCCGAGGTCCGCGGCGCGTGGGAGGAGACGGCCGCGGGATATCGCGTGACGCTCGCACTTGCGCCAGCCTTCTGGGACGGGATCCGGCTGGAACGGACCGTGGCCTTCGACCTCATCGTGAACGAGATGCGACCCGGACGCGAGCGTCGGGCGGGCCAGATGGTCTGGACCGGCGGCGGAGGGTGGGTCTGGCTCCGGGGAGATCGTCAGGGGCGCGAGCGATTCGGAGTGCTCGATCTCGCATGACCCGGATACCCGGCTTCACATCCACGGGCAGCAAGCGGCCGGATGCGGTCTTCGGCGAGCTTGCGGGTCAGTCCGGGCTCCCGCGCCGCATGGTCCGCTCGCACGGGTGCAGGGTGGAAGACGAGGAGGGCAGGAGCTACATCGACTATGTGATGGGACTCGGCGCCGTCGCACTGGGGTATGGACATCCCGAAGTGACGCGCGCGGTCCAGGCCGCCGCCGCCGATGGCGTGATCGGGCCGCTGCCGCCCGTCCTCGAGGAAGCGGTCGCAGACACTATTTCCGGCCTCATGCCCTGGGTCGAGCAAGTCCGCTTCCTCAAGACCGGCGCGGAAGCGGCTGCGGCGGCGGTGCGGCTTGCGCGCACCGCGACCGGCCGCGACTTCGTCCTCGGGTGCGGATATCACGGATGGCTCGACTGGTGCCAGGCGGCGGGCGCCCGGGGGGTGCCGGCGTCGACGGCCGCGAGCTTCGGCGAGCTGCCCTTCAACGACCCCGAGCGATCAGTGGAGCTCATTCGTGCCGCCGGCTCGGGCCTGGCCGCGGTGATCATCGAGCCGGTGATCGCGGCTCCGCCGAGCGAGGCGTGGCTGGGGACGTTGAGATCGGAAACGGAGCGCGCGGGTGCCGCGCTCATCTTCGATGAGATCAAGACGATCGGCCGCATCGGACTGGGCGGCGCCGCCGGGCGCTGGAACGTTCGGCCGGACCTCGTCGTCATGGGGAAGGCCATCGGGAATGGATTTCCCATCGCCGCGGTGGGCGGGCATTCGGGGATCATGTCGGCGGCAGAGCACACATGGATCAGCTCGACGCTCGCTACCGAAACGGTCTCACTCGCCGCGGCGCAGGCCACGCTCCGGGTGCTGGAGCGGGACGAGGTGCCGGCCCACATTGCGCGAGTGGGAGGGGTCCTCTTTGCGGGATTCGGGGAGCTCGCGGAGCGTTTTCCCTCGCTGGTCATCGCGGCGCGAGGGATACCGGAGATGTGTTTTCTGCAGATGCGGGACGAACATGTGTCCGCCCTGGTCGCCGCCGGGTGCGCGCGCCGGGGCATCCTGCTCAAGCGCACCGCCTATGACTTCGTCTCCCTCGCGCACGATGAGCGGATCGTCGAGGAAACGCTGGGAGTGGTGGAAGAGGTCATTCTGGAGGTCGAGCGCTCCGGGCCCGGGATTCCGGGCGCCTGAGAAGCGCCCGGTCGCCGGTACTCCGGATCCTGCCCCCAGAACGGTCAGCCCGCCCGCTGCCTCCGCTCTTCCCGCATCTGCTCCATCCGGCGCTGACGTTCCGCCACCTTCCACTCCTCGTACCGGGCATACTGCTCGGCGGTGAGGAGGAACTTGAGGTCGTTCTCGAAGTCGGTGTAGCGTGCGTTGAGGGTGTCCACCAGCGCCCGCATCCCGCCCATCGGTCCGCCGGCGCCCATCCGGCCCTCACCGCCACGCATCTGACCGGCACCGGGGCCCATCTGGCCAGCGCCGGCCCCACCCATCGAATCCCGCCGGATCCGCATGCGGGCGCGCATGACGGCGACGCTGTCCCGCTCCACCCGGGTCTCGTCGAGGTACGCCTGCCGGAGCCTGGCATAGCGGGCGGCCTGGGCTGCGTCGAGGCCCATGGTCTTCGCAAAGGTTTCCGCGTCGAGTGGCGCTTCCATGGCGAGCATGTTCATCTGGCCCCGCCCCCCTCCCATGCCACTGCCCTGCTGAGCGTGGAGGGGAAGGGCGGCGGCGCAGGCGAGCGCGGCGAGGGCAAGTCGAGCAAACATATGAGTCTCCAGAACGAGTCGTCCGAGCGAGGTCCAGCATCCCTGATACGCGCGAAGGGGCGCGAGCGTTGGCTCGACATCCCGCCCGGCCCTTCCCATCTTCCAGTGTGCTGATCGACGTCCACGCGCATTTCCTCCATGAGCGCACGCCCCGGAAGGACTGGCGCGAGCGCAATGCCAGCCGCCTCCGGGCAGGGGACCGGGTCGGCATCACGTGGCATGTGGCGTCGGTACTCGGTACCTGGGGGCTCCGATCGCCCATCTATTTCCCGTCGCCGGCTGACGTCACCCTGGCCAACGAGGTCCAGCGGGGGATCCAGGCGGAACATCCGCACCGCGTCCGTGGCTACATCGTGGTGAATCCGAACTTCACCGAGCACGCGATCGCGGAGATCGAGCTGGGCCGAAGCGCCGGCATGGTCGGCATCAAGCTCGCCGCCAGCCGGCGTGCGGACGATACCCTCCTCGATCCGGTCTGCGAGCGCGCCGCGGCGCATGGACTTCCCGTGCTCCAGCACATCTGGCAGCATCGCCGGCGGGAGTACCAGGGACAGGAGGCGTCGGATGCCGTCGAGCTCGTGGCGCTCGCACGCCGGCACCCATCCGTCGCCTTCATCCTTGCGCACATCGGGGGCGGGGGAGACTGGCTGCACTCGCTCCGCGCCGTGCGACATGTCCCCAACGTGTTCGTGGACCTGTCGGGAAGCGGGGTGGACGGCGGGATGCTCGAGGCGTGCCTCGTAGCGGCGGGGGTGGAGCGCCTACTCTGGGGGTGCGACCTCACCATCGATACGGGCTGGGCCAAGCTCCGCTATCTCGAATCCATCCTCTCGTCCGCCGACCTCGAGCTCGTTCGCGCCGGGAATGCGCGGCGCATCTTCCCGGACGGCGCGTTTCCGGAGGCGTAATGCGGATCGACACGACTGCCTTTGTCGGGGCATTCCCCTGGCGCCGCGTGCCGGGGACCTCGCCCCGCTCGCTCCTCGCCGCCATGGATCGCGTGGCGATCGACGAAGCCTGGGTGAGCCACCTGCCGTCCTTCTGGTGGCGAGACCCGATGGAAGGCAACGCCTGGCTCTTCGAGCTCGCCGCCGCGGAACCGAGATTCCGCCCCATCCCGGCCATTCACCCGGGCCTCCCCGCGTGGCAGCGGGAGCTCGACCAGGCGATCGAGCGCGGCGCTCCCGCCGTCCGGGCCGATCCCACCTGGTATGCCCTCGATCCGGCCGGGGCAGAGATGGTCAGCCTCGCGCACGACTGCGCGGCGGCCGGAACCCCCCTCGTCATGGCGGTCCGCCTCGAGGATGGACGGCAGCGGCATCCCCACGATCGCGCCGAGGAGCTGCCGGCCTCGGCCGTGCGGGCGCTGGTCCGATCCGATCCGTCGCTCCGCCTCCTCGTCACCCACGCAGAGCGGTCGTTCATCGAGGAAGTGCATTTCGGCTCGACGCCGGCCGAGGCGCAGCGCATCTGGTGGGATGTCACCTGGGTCTGGGGGCCGCCCGAGGATCACCTTGGGATGCTGATGGAAACGATCGGGCCGTCCCGGTTCGTCTTCGGCACGGGGCAGCCGCTCCGGATTCCCGACAACTCGATCGCCAGGCTCGACCTCCTCGATCTTGCACCGGGCGATCGCGCCGCCATCGATGCAGAGAACGCGCGCATGCTCGGCGCGTCCGGAGACTCCGCATGAAGGAGCTGCTCGACCGGTTGCGGGGCGGCCTCATTCCGGCGGTTCCGGTGCCGTTCCGTGCCGACACGATCGACTGGACGGCCCAGGAGCGATACGCCGAGTGGATGGCGGCACAGCCGGTGGCCGGGGTGGCGGTCTGGGCACACACCGGCCGTGGGAGGTACCTGAGCGCCGATCAGCGCCGCCGCGTGCTCGAGGTCTGGCGCAACGCGCTCCCGGACCGGGTGATCGTTGCGGGGGTCCACGACGTGACCACGGCCATCGAGGCACGACGCGGACACGCGGATGTGGCGCTCGTGTACCCGGTGGCGGATGCTGCGGTGGCCCACCACGAGCGGCTGAGCCGCGAGCTCCCCGCCATTCTCTTCCAGCTGTACCGGGCGGCCGGCGGCGTGGAATACGATGACGCCACGCTTCATGCGCTCCTTGCCCTTCCCCGGGTGATCGGCATCAAGGTGGCGACGCTCGACTCGGTCATGACCTTCCAGCGGATTGCCGGCATCGTGCGCGACCACCCCGACCGGCTCCTCATTACCGGCGAGGACCGGTTCCTCGGTTATTCGATCATGATGGGGGCGGAGGCCGCGCTGGTCGGCATGGGCGCAGCGCTCACGCGGATGCAGGCGTCGCTCCTCGGTGCGGCGAGGGAGCGACGCTGGGACGACTTCGTTGCACTCTCCGCCCGCTGCGACCGCTTTGCGGAGGTCACCTTCACGGCCCCGCTCGAGGGATACGTCCGCCGAATGCTCTGGGCGATCGCCGCCGAAGGCGCGCTCCCCGCCGAGGCCTGCGACGACCCGTGGGGCCCGCCGCTTCCCGAGGCCGAACGCGAAGCGATCGTTCGTGCCGTGATCGATGCACGAGCGGCTGGCAGCTGATTTCGCGCGGTTCGGCGAGTCGCTTCCGACCGACTGGCCCGCCTGCGTCCGGGAGCGGTATCGGATCGACCTGACCGCCGAGTATCTCGGCGTCTCCCTTCCGCACCCGATCGGCAAGGGCTCGGGGCAGCTCTCGCTCCGGCTCGACCAGCTCGAGACCGACGCGGAGGCGGGGCTCGCCTTCGTCGTCCTGAAGACCGTCGTGGGAGAGGACGCCGAGGGCCGGAGGACGATGGGCGCGTGGGCGGTGCACGAGACCCGGATGGCCGTCGAGCGCCGGACCTTCGAGGGGCGCGAGGGGTGGACCGTGACCTGGAGAGGCCGCGGGTGGGACCGCCCGTTCGCCGAGTATCTGCAGCTCGTCCGCGGTGCGCGCGCGCTCACCCGCGGGACGGGCATGCTCACCATTCCCTCGGTGAAGCTCCACCTTCCGCCGGCGGGAGCGCCATTCGCCTCCGGAGAGTACGCCCGGACCATCGGGGACCTCGCGGAGGCCTGGGGCCCGGAGCCGCTGCTCGTGGAGAAGGATTTCTCGCCTACGCTCGCCGGAAATGCGCTGGCCGATGAGCGGGTGAGCGTGTTGCGCTGGATCGAGGAGGTTCCCGCGCTCATCAGGGTGTCGGCGCCGCGTGGAGCCCGGGTCGCGCTCAAGCTCATGAACGCGCGATTCGACGATGCGTTCCAGCGCGAGATGCTCGCGGCGGCGGCTCACAGCGCGGACGCGGTCACGGTGTTCAATCGCCTCTGGGATGCCGAGCGCCAGGTGGCGTATGGCGGCTGGGAGCTCAGCGGTCGGAACCTGCGGGTGCTGAAGTCCGCGCCCGTGGCGATTCCGCGTTCGGGCACGGGGAACGTCGAGTCGGGCCGGATGATTGTCGAATACGCCCGCCGCGGCTGCACCAGCGTGCAGCTCCACACCGGCTTCCAGCTTCCCCTTCGCGAGTACCCGGCCTCGGCCGGGTCTCGCACGGCGCGCACGCTGCACCGACTCGTCTTCCATCCCGAGACCGGCCTCATCGCCGCCCTCCTCGAGCTCGAGGCCGCCGGCGCGCTGGTCCGGCGGGACGGCGAGCTCCGGTTCCTCGACCTCGCCCGCGGAGCGTCCTGATGCGGATCGCCGCGATCGAGCTGTTCGAGCTGACGTTGCCGCTCGTCGAGCCGTTCATCATTTCCGGAGGGACTGTCACCGAGCGCCGCTCACTGATCGTGGTCCTTCGCGACGCGGAGGGACATGTCGGATACGGCGAGTCTCCCCCCTTTCCACTTCCGTTCTACTCGGAGGAAACGCTCGCGTCGGCGCGCGATCTCCTCGAGCGCGTCCTCCTCCCGCGCGTTCTCGGCGCGGAGGTCGAAGACCCGGAGTCGCTCGACGCGCTGCTCCGCCCCGGTATTCGCGGAAACCCCTTCGCGAGGGCGGGCGTGGAGACCGCCGGCTGGGCCCTGTTCGCGAGCAGGGAGGGATGCGGGCTCGCCGACCTCCTCGCCACGCGGCTCGGTACAGCGCACAGCTCCGCCGTCCCCTGCGGGATCGCGCTGGGGATACCACCGGAGCGCTCGCTCGACACCCTTCGCGCGCAGGTGGCCGATGCGGTGGCCCGCGGCTTCCGCAGGGTGAAGATCAAGGTGATGCCCGGATGGGACGTGGCTCCGGTACGCGCCGCGTCGGACGTGCTTTCCGGAACCGGGGTTCCGCTCACGGTGGATGCCAACGGCGGCTACGAGTGGCCGGGTGACGAGGGTGCGCTGAGGGCGCTCGACGGCTTCGGGCTCCTCTACATCGAGCAGCCGCTCCCCCCGGATGAGCTGCTTGGCCACGCCGCGCTCGAGCGCACTTTCCGGACGCCGATCTGCCTCGATGAGTCGCTGCGGGATGCGCGGGCGGCGCGGCAGGTGCTCGAGCTCGATGGCCCCCGCATCTGGAACATCAAGGTTCACCGGGTGGGAGGACTCACCGAGACCGGCCGCATCTGGCGACTCGCGCGCGAGGCCGGGGTCCGGCTCTGGGCGGGGACGATGCCGGAATCGGGGATCGGGAGTCAGGCGGCGCTCGCGGCGGCGTCATTGCCGGGCTTCGACCTGCCGTCGGATCTCGAGCCGAGTGCGCGCTGGTTCGGCCGGAACGCCGATGTGATCAAGC
>DASTYH010000237.1:0-3623 GCA_035765075.1 Gemmatimonadales bacterium | reverse complement strand
GCTGACCCGTTTCCACGAACCAGATCCGCCCCTTCGCGTCCTGCGCCATCGCATACGGCATCGAGTTCACGCCACCCGGGTTCGCCCATTCCGCCCAGGTCCGCGACGCCGGATCGAATCGGCCGAGCATCCCGCGCGTGTAGTCCACGTACCAGATGGCGCCGTCCTTCGTGGCCTCGAGGCGGCGGCCCCGGGTCCGCGCCTCCGGCTGCTCGTATTCGGTGATGGCGAGGGTCCGCGGATCGATCGACGCGAGCTTGTTCACCCCGAACTCGTTGAACCAGATCCGCCCGTCCGGCGCCACGACGATCCCGTACGGACGGGCGTCCGGCGTGGCCACCGCGAGCGCATCGACCTTCCCGCTCTTCGTGTCCAGCCGCCCCACGTACCCCGATTGCTGCGCGGTGAACCAGATGTTCCCCGCCGCATCGAACACCAGCGTGTGCGGATCGCGGACGGCCGCCGGCATCGGGTAGCGCGTGATCGCACCGGTCGCGGGATCGAGCTTCCCGATCATCGCGTTCCGGTTGCCGGCGTACCAGACCATGCCGGCGCGATCGACGATGAGGTTGTGCGGGTGCGTGCCCGAATCGATCGCGAATCGGCGGAACGTCCCCTTCTCCGGATCGAGATGGGCGATGTAGTTCCCCGCCTGTCCCACGAACCAGACGCGCCCCTTCCCATCGACGAAGGGATCGCGCGGGCGGGTTCGCTCCCAGGGCACCGTCCACTCGCGGATCGCGACGGGACTGGAGGAGAGACCCCCGCGCGGAGCAGTTGCAGGCGCGGCCGCCGCGGCGAGGAGGAGGGCCGACGCGGCGACGAGCGTGAATGCGGGAAGGCGAGCGGACATCGGACGGCCTCGGTTTGTCTGATCCCTGATGGTAAGCCCGGAGCTCC
The DNA here is from genome assembly GCA_035765075.1 of Gemmatimonadales bacterium. Lineage (GTDB taxonomy): Bacteria > Gemmatimonadota > Gemmatimonadetes > Gemmatimonadales > GWC2-71-9 > CAMLLJ01. Next base: position 2,723 of record DASTYH010000237.1, on the reverse strand, counting down.
GGGGAGGGGAGGGCGGAACGGGGGACGGAGTCGCGGCGATGCGTTGCGTGACTGCTACGGTTCCGGCGCGTGCCCACCGGGGCGTAAGGCCCTCGCGTCGGCCCGGAGGGCGGCGGCGCAGCTTCGGTCGCTTTGCCAGGTTATTGCGATCCATGGGCTTACAGCGTCTTGTGACTTGGGTCACACTCTGGCCCGCAGGTTGCTTTACTCCCCGGCGTCACCCTCAACCGGCGAGTCAGCCCATGCGTGCCCGTTCGCTCACCGCCCTTACGGTGCTCGGTCTCATGTTCGGCGCCCGGCCCCTCATGGCCTCGGGCCCCGTCGTGTTCCAGCGCGACGGAACGTATTTCCATGCGATACACGCCGCCCTTCAGGCCTACGAGGCGAAGGGAGGCGCGGAAGCGGAATCCGACAGCACCGAGGCGCCCAAGCTCATGGCGCTCTTCGGCGGCGCGGGGCTCGGGCTCGCGGCCTACTTCGTCGCGACGAGCGGCGGCGGCAACGGCGGGCCCGACTTTCCGAGCGCGCCCGTGGGCATCCCCGGCGGGATCCTGATCCCGCCGCCGGACCAGAACCAGCCGGCGTTCCCGAACCAGCCATATGCACCGCCGGGGCTGCCGCAGGGTCCCACGCTCAGCACCCCGATCACGGTGACGCCGGAGCCGGTCTCGATGACGCTCCTCGCGACCGGCCTCGCCGGACTCGGCGGCGCCCATCTTCGCAGAAAGGCGCGACGCGGCTGACCACCGCACCTCCCCTGCGCCACGACACGCCTCGCCTTTCCGGGAGGCGTTGTCGTTTTGGGGTTTGGGCCGGCGCGCGCTAGACTCCACGGCCCATGCCCCCGCTGCTCACCTTCCTGCTCGTCGTCCCCCTGGCGGCCGCCGCCGCGCTCGCCGCGCGCCCGCACGGGGCCCGCCTCGCCGCGCTTGCCGCCGTATCGCTCGGTCTCGGCGCCGCGAGCCTCCGCGTGGCGCTCGCACTCCCGATCGGCGCCGAGGCGGATCCGCTCTGGGTCGGGGCGCTTCCGCTCCGCTCGCTCAGGGTCGACGCCGGCCTCCAGCTCCTCGGCGCATTCCTGGCGATCGCCGCCGCGGGACTCGCCTGGGGACCCGACCTGCGCTCGCGGGGGACGGCGCTCCTGAGCGGCGCGACGGGCGCGACGATCATCGTGGCGCTGCTCCCGGCGCTCGAGGCCGCCGGGGTGGTGCCGGTATTCCTGGCGACGCTCGCGCTCGGCGCCGGGTGCTGGGTCGCAGGGATGCTCCTCCTTCCGCTGCTCCGCCGGCTGCCGCACCGGCCCGCCGGCGATTCCACGCACGCGGAGCGACCGGCGTGGGCGGTGCTCACCGCGCTGGGGACGATCGCCGCCGTCGTCGCGCCCCACGCGCTCGTCGTGCTCGCCGGCGCCGCGCTCGCCGCGGCGGCGTCGCGGCGGATCGTGGTGGCAATCGTCGTCCTTCCCGCGATCGGATTTGCCGGCTGGTGGCTCCACGTGATCGGTGCGCCGACCGGCCTCGCACTCAGCGCGCTTCCGGAAGGGCCTTTCAGTCCCGCGGCCGAGGCCATGCTCGTCCCGGCGCTCGCCGTCGCCGCGGCGGGCCTCATGGCTGGTGCCGCGCGAGGGCGGCCAGGAAGCAATGCGCTCCTCGGAGTGGCAGGGATCGCGCTGCTGCTCCGCCTCTGCGTGCCGGCGCTCCCGGCGGGGATGGACGGCTGGCGTACCGTTGCCGTGCCCCTCGGCGTGCTCGTGATGTGGGCGGCAGCCGCCCGCGGCGCGTTGGCACCGCTCGCGCTGGCGGGCGCGTGGATCGCGGCCTTCGCTCCGGCAGGTGGCGGGCCGACCGGGGCGTGGCTGCTCGCGCTCGTTCCGGCGCTGGTTGCCGGGAGCCGACTGCTGTCACGCGCGGTCCCGGTGCGCGCGCTGACCTCGATGGTCGGGGCGCTCGGCGGCGCCTTTGCGCTCGACGGCGTCCTGCGGACGGAAGTCGTCTACGGCGTCGTCGCCACGGCGGCGGTCGCGATCGCCACGGAGGTATATATTTCCCGCGCACGACACACTTGAGGACCTTTTCAGGAGTCTGTCATGGCGTTCTCGCTGCCTCCGCTTCCCTACGAATACAATGCGCTCGAGCCGCACATCGATGAACAGACGATGCGCATTCATCACGACAAGCATCACGATGCCTACGTGAAGAACCTGAACACGGCGCTGGAGGGAGAGTCCGAGCTGCAGAAGAAATCGATCGAGGAGCTGCTCGCGGGGATCGATGCGGTTCCGGAAAAGATCAGGACGGCGGTCCGCAACAACGGGGGCGGGCACGCCAATCACACGATGTTCTGGGAGCTCATGGCGCCGGGGGGCGCGCGCGAGCCAGCGGGGCCGCTCGCGGCAGCCATCGACAAGTCCTTCGGCGGATTCGGTCAGTTCAAGGAGCAGTTCGCCAAGGCGTGCGTGGGGCGGTTCGGGAGCGGGTGGGGCTGGCTCATCGCGGACTCGAGGGGCGGCCTCTCGATCGAGAGCACACCCAACCAGGACACGCCGATCATGAGCGGGAAGATCCCCATCCTCGGCTGCGACGTCTGGGAGCACGCGTACTACCTCAAGTATCAGAACCGCCGGCCCGACTACGTCACCGCCTGGTGGAACGTGGTCAACTGGACCGAAGTCGGACGACGCTACGCAGGCGCGATGGGGAAGTAGCACCCACGCGGAACGGTGC
>DASTYH010000236.1:0-8722 GCA_035765075.1 Gemmatimonadales bacterium | reverse complement strand
CCCCCCCCCCCGCGGCCGGGAGCGTGGCGCCCTTCGCCTCCGCGGTCGAGACGGCACTCGCGCCCGGCGACAGCGAGAAGCTCTGGTCCATCCGCCACGCCGCGAGCCCGCGGCTCGCCGCGCTGCCGGAGACGCGCCGCTCCCTGCAGGTGATCGAGGACGGATGCGTCCCGCTCGAGCGGCTCGGCGAGTACGTCCGCGCGGTCCGGGAGGCGGCGCGCTCGCGGGGCATCGACGTCGTCCTCTTCGGCCACGCCGGCGACGGGCACCTGCACTGCAACCTCCTCCCCGAGCTCGCCCGCGCGGGATGGGAGGACGCGGTCGCGTCGCTCCTCGAGGAAGTGACCGCCGCGGTCGCCCGCCTCGGCGGGACACCGAGCGGCGAGCATGGCGACGGGCGGCTGCGTGCGCCCTTCCTCCCGGCGATCTACGGCGCGGAGATCCTCGAGCTCTTCCACGCCGTGAAGAGCGCATTTGACCCGCGTGGTATCTTGAACCCCGGCGTAAAGCTCGGCGCCGCCGCGCCCGTCGCCCGGCTCAAGGCCGGGAGCGGCGCCGCCCCGATTCCCGCTGCGATCGCCGCCGCGCTCCGCGAGCTGGAGCGACAAGCGGGATACGCCACACCACGACTCACCCTCCTCGACTGACTGCGACCCATGGACATCCTCCGCGCCCCTCGTGTCACGCTCATCGGCCGGCCCCAGTTCCTCGAGCCGGCCCACCTTCCGGTCGCCTGGAAGGGCGAGTCGAGCGACGGCGAGCGGCTCGCGGAGTACGCCGGCCGGCTCTGCTACATGAGCCAGCACAACCCCGCCGGGCGGTCCACCGCCGAGTACCTCGGCAACATCCTGAAGCAGGGACACGGGTCGGTCTTCGAGCACGCCCAGTACGTCCTGCTGGTCGAGGGGATCTCCCGCTCGTGCAGCCACGAGCTCGTCCGCCATCGCGCCGGGTTCGGGTACAGCCAGCTCAGCCAGCGCTACGTGGACGAGTCGCACGCCGCGTTCGTCATGCCCCCGGCGATCCAGGGGGACGCGGCGCTGGAAGGGGCGTGGACCCGCCAGGTCGAGGCGGCCCAGGCGGCGTACGTGGCGGCGGTGGAGGGACTGATGGCGAAGTACGAGTGGGTGGCGGACCGGGTGCACCGCCGGAAGATGGCGCGCGAGGCGGCGCGGAGCGTCCTGCCGAACGCCACCGAGGTGAAGATCGTCGTCAGCGCCAACGTCCGCGCGTGGCGCACGATGCTCGAGCTCCGCCTCGGCGAAGGCGCCGAGCAGGAGATCCGAAGGATGGCCGTCGCCTGCCTCCGCGTCCTCCAGGCGGAAGCCCCCGCGCTCTTCGGCGACTTCGAGATCTACCCGGCGGAAGACGGGACGGAGGCGGGACGGGTGGGGTTCCACAAGGTGTGAGTCGGATGGTCGGACAGTCTGACGGTCGGACGGAATCGGAGCGGCGCTTCGCGAGACGAGCGCCGCTCACTTCGTAGTCGCACCAGTGTGATTCCCTGGCGTCCGACTGTCCGACCGTCCGACCGTCCGACTCTTTCCATTAGCGAAATCCAAAAAAACTATTGTGCGCTGGTCGGGTTTTTCTTACCTTAGCTTCCGTCAACGCTGCGGACGCGCAGCATCTCGTTCGGCTCGTCACTCGCGGACGGCCTTTTTTGTAGAAGGAGATCACTTGGGAGTTCGGATAGGACTCGCCTTCAACCTCAAGCCTGCGGCTCCGGCCAATGATTCCGGAGCGAGCTTCGAGTCCCCTTCCGAACTGAACGCCGCCCTCCGCACCCTCCGCTCCGATCTCCCGCAACCCGACCTCTACGCCGAGTGGGACGAGCCCGGCACCATCGACGCCATCGCGAGCGCGCTCGCGCCGCTCGGCGAGGTGATCCGGCTCGAGGCGAACGACGACTTCCCCGCCGCGCTCCGCGCCGCGCGCCCCGACTTCGTCTTCAACATCGCGGAAGGACTCTACGGTCCGAACCGCGAGGGGCACGTCCCGGCGATCTGCGAGTTCTTCGGCATTCCGTACCACGCCTCCGATCCGCTGGCGCTGGCCCTCGCGCTCCACAAGGGGCGGACCAAGGAGGTCCTCGCGCAGCGCGGCGTGCCGACGGCGCCGTACATCCTGGCCGAGAGCCGGGACGACGCCCGGAACTGCCCGCTCCCCTTCCCGCTCTTCGCCAAGCCGGCGTTCGAGGGATCCGGCAAGGGCGTCAGCGTGAAGAGCCTCTGCCACAACCGCGCGGAGCTCGTCGCCCAGGTCGGCCATCTCCTCGACACGTACGCGCAGCCCGCGCTCGTCGAGAGCTGGCTTCCGGGGCGGGAGTTCACCGTCGCCATCCTCGGCAACGGGCCCGAGGCACGCTGCTTGCCACTCGTGGGCATGCGCTTCGACACGCTGCCGGCCGGCGCGCCGCCGATCTACGGCTACGAAGCGAAGTGGCTCTGGGACACGATCGACCAGCCGCTCGACATCTACGAGTGCCCGGCCGATGTCCCCGAGGCGCTCGCCGAGGAGGTGCGGACCGCCGCGCTCGCCGCGTACCGCGCCATCGGCTGCCGGGACTGGTGCCGGATCGACGTCCGCTGCGATGCGTCCGGCAGGGCGATGGTGGTCGAGCTCAATCCGCTCCCCGGCATTCTGCCCGACCCGCGGGACAACTCGTGCTTCCCCAAGGCGGCACGGGCGGCGGGAATCGCGTACGACGACCTGATCCGCTCCGTCGCCGACATCGCCTGGCGGCGCATCAGCGGCCGGTCGCTGCTGGCGGAGGCGACGTCATGAAGGTGGTCGTCATCTACGACGCGGGGAGCCAGGACTGGAGCCCGCAGGATGTGGCCGCGGTCCTCGAGAACGTGCGCGAGGTCCGCGAGGTCCTCCGCGCCCGGGGCCACGACGCGGAGCTCGTGCCCGTCCGCCTCGGCGATTTCCGCTGGCTCACCCGGTGCCGGAAGGCCGACCTCGTCTTCAATCTCTGCGAGGGGATCAACGGGCACGCCCGGTACGAGGACTTCGTCCTCGGCGCGCTCGAGCTGACCGGGACCCCGTTCACCGGTCCCCGCGCCTGGCCGATCACCGTCTGCCACCGGAAGCACGTCGCCAACACGCTCCTTGCCGGCGACGGCATTCCCGTCCCCGCCTTCGTGCTGGCGCAGGGGAACAAGATCCCGGCGAACTTCCCCCTCCCCGCCATCGTGAAGCCGGCGGCGGAGGACGCGAGCGTCGGGATCGACAGCGGCGCGGTCTGCACCTCCCGCCGCGCGCTCCGCTCCCGCGTCTCGCAGATGCTCGAGCACTTCGACGAGGTGCTGGTGCAGGAGTACGTGGCCGGCCGCGAGATCAACGTGGGATTCGTCGGCGAGACGATGCTCCCCATCTCCGAGATCGACTTCTCCCGGATGCCGGATGGCAGCTGGCCGATCGTGACCTACGCGGCCAAGTGGGCCCCCGACCATCCGGAGTACGCCGGCACCGAGCCCGTCTGTCCCGCCCGGCTCCCCGCCGACGTCGCCCGCCGGGTGGCGAAGGTGGCGCGGAGCGCCTGGCAGCTGCTCGGAAACCAGGAGGGGTACGGCCGCGTGGACCTCCGGCTCAACGCGGATGGCCAGCCCTTCGTGATCGAGGTGAATCCCTGCCCGGACCTCTCGCGGGATGCGGGACTCGCCCGCATGGCGCGGGCCCATGGCTGGGAATACGACGAGCTCGTCATGCAGATCGTCGAGGAGGCGCTCACCCGCTCGCGGAAGACCGACGCCGCGGCGGCGCTCGTGGCGCTTCCCCCCCGCACGCCCGGCGAGGTGCCGGCATGACGTCGCCCGCCACAGTGCGCCGCACCGGCGTGACGCTCCGGCCGCCAGCCGGCGCGGACCGGGCCGCGGTGGAGGGGATCCTCCGCGCCACCGGGGTCTTCCGCGCCGACGAAGTGGCGGTCGGGCTCGAGGTGTTCGACGCCGCGGCGGCGGGCGACCCGTCGTACCGCTCGCTCATCGCCGAGTGCGACGGCGCGGTGGCGGGATGGATCTGCTGGGGCCCGACGCCCTGCACCGTCGGGACCTGGGACATGTACTGGCTCGCGGTGGCGCCCGCGATGCACGGCGCCGGGATCGGCACGCGGCTCGTGGACGAGATGGAGCGGCGGCTCGCGGGGGTGGCCCGCCTCGTCGTCGTCGAGACGGCCGGCCGGCCCGACTATGCGCCGACGCGCGCCTTCTACGAGGCCCGCGGCTATCGCCGCGCCGCCACGATTCCCGACTTCTATGCCCCGGACGACGATCAGGTCGTCTACCTGAAGTACTTCGCACCGAGTACCGACTCTCACGAGGGCAGGTAGCGTCATGGAGACCTGGCAGGAAGTCCTGAGAAAGAACTCGATCCACTCGCTCGAGACGCTCGCCGAGCGGTTCGGCCCGGAGAACTTCCCGGACCTCGACCGTCTCCGGCAGGCCGCCGAGAATTTCGAGTTCCGGATCTCGCCGGCGATGGTCGACCTCATCAAGTCGCCGAACGATCCGATCTGGCGCCAGTACGTGCCCTCGGTCGAGGAGCTGGACGTCGTGGACGGGATGGTGGACTCGCTCAACGAGGACGCCGACAGCCCCGTCCCCAACATCACGCACCGCTACCCCGACCGGGCGCTCTTCCTCGTGTCGCCGGTCTGCGCCACCTATTGCCGCTTCTGCACGCGGCGCCGCAAGGTGGGGGACCCGGAGAAGATCCCGATGTCCCAGTTCGAGAGCGCCTTCCGCTACCTGGAGGAGCACACCGAGATCCGGGACGTGATCATGAGCGGCGGGGACCCGCTCCTGCTCAATGACCGGCGCCTCGACGCCATCCTGACGCGGCTCCGCGCCATCCCGCATCTCCAGATCATCCGGATCGGGAGCCGGGTGCCCTGTCACCTCCCCGAGCGGATCACCCCCGAGCTCTGCGACACGCTCCGGAAGTACCACCCGCTCTGGATCAATACGCACTTCAATCACCCCGACGAGCTCACCCCTGCCGCGGTGAAGGGCCTGGGCATGCTGGCGGATGCCGGCATTCCGCTCGGCTGCCAGACGGTGCTCCTCAAGGGCGTCAACGACGATCCCGCCGTGATGAAGGAGCTGATGCAGCGGCTGCTGATGGCACGGGTCCGGCCCTACTACATCTACATGGCCGATCAGGTGGCCGGGGGCGAGCATTTCCGGACCTCGGTCCAGACCGGCATCCGGATCATGGAGGCGCTCCGCGGCTGGACCAGCGGGCTCGCCAACCCGCACTTCGTCATCGACGCTCCGGGCGGCGGCGGCAAGATCCCGCTCCTCCCCGAGTACGTGGTGAGCATGTCGGACGAGGAAGTCGTGCTGCGGAACTTCCGCGGCGAGCGCTACGTCTACCGGCAGCCGCAGGAGGAGGAGATCGGCGTGCTGGCGCTCAAGAAGCCGAAGCGGAAGCGGACCACCAAGCCGAAGCGGAAGACGGCATAGCGCGTTTCCGCAGCGCGGCAACACGCGGGGGGCCCGGGATGATCCCGGGCCCCCCGTCTGCCTGGTGGCAGGAAGCGGCTACTCCCGGCGCAGCCTCCAGTGGGGAAGTCCGGCGAGCCACGAGTGGGGATCGATCCTCACGTTCTCCAGCCGGCGGGTGACGGCGGCCGCCTGGACCGGCGTGTAGAGGAAGATGGCCGCGGCATCGGCGTTGAGCGTGTCGAGCGCGGCGTGATAGAGCTGGCGCGCACGCATCGGGTCGGCGGTCGCCGCCGCGGCGCCGAGGAGGGAATCGAAGGGCACCCTGGCATAGCCGCCGTGATTGAGCTCGCCGTTGCTTCCCCACTGGTCGGCGAGCCCGCGGGCCGAAGGCTCATCGAGATACGCGCCGATGTAGACGTCGAAATTCCCCGACGCGATCCGCTCCTGGAAGACGGGGAACTCGACGGCCACCACCTCGGCGGCGACGCCCGCGCGCCGCCACATCTCCTGCATCGCCACGGCGGCCTGGCGGCGGGCGGGACTCGTGGAGGGCACGAGGATGTCGAGCGCCAGGGTCCGGCGCCCCTTCCGGCGCACGCGGTCAGCCGTCATCCGCCACCCCGCCGCGTCCAGCGCCCGCGCCGCGGCGAGCGTGTCGTAGGGCAGCGTGCGGATCGAGCCGTGACCGATCCAGAGCAGCGCCGACATCGGTCCGGCGGGAACCCGGACATCGCGCCCGAAGAGGTTCTGCGCAATCGCGGCGCGGTCCACCGCCATCGTGAGCGCCCGCCGTACCTCGCGGTCTCCGAGGATCGGGTGGGGCGTAGACCCTGACCCGATCCGGAAACCGGCGAAGCCGTAGACCGCCGAGGGATACCGCATGACGCGCAGGCCGGAGTCCGCCTCCACGCGCGCGATCCGGTCGGGAGCCCCGATCGACTCGAGGAGGTCTGCGGCGCCCGAGAGAAGCAGGTTGAGCGCGGCATCGGGATCGGCGGCGAAGCGCCAGACGACGTAGGCGATCGCGGGCCGCAGCGAATCGGGCTGGAGCGTGTCCGCCTGGAGCGCCAGCGATTCTCCCCGGCGCCACTCCGCAATCCGGTAGGGGCCGCTCCCGATCAGCCGCGCCACGCTCGTGTCGCCCACCCAGCTCTCGCGCGGAAGCGGATCCCACACGTGGCGGGGAATCACCCGCACGTGATGCACGGCGTCGTAGAGCTGCTCGGGCGAGGGCGCGGCGAAGCGGACGAGCACGGTCGAATCGTCTTCCGCCTCCGCCGTCATCCGCCCCGCGACATATCCCCCGGCGGGCGATGCGAGCGCCGAGTCGCCATATGCGGTGAAGGAGAAGACCACGTCCGACGCCGTCAGGGGAACGCCGTCGTGCCAGCGGGCCCCGGGCCGGAGATGAAAGCGCCACGTCACCGAGTCGACCCGCTCCCAGCGCGTGGCCAGGCCCGGCTCGAAGGCGCCGGTGTCGACCGGCGCGCCGCCCATGGCGAGCGTGGCCAGACGCTCGTACACCAGGTCTCCGATGTCCCGGGCGACCGTTTCCCACGCGAGCGGCGGGAGGATGGCTTCCGGTTCGCCGACGGCGGCGATGACCAGGCGGCCGGCGGGCGCCGGTGCCTCGGCCCCCCGGCAGGCGCCGACGGCAAGGAGAAGGAGGAGTCCGGCGCCGTGCGCGGGACGGGGCATCATCCTCAGGTGCATCCGGCCTCCGGCTCGTGGAATCGGACCGCGTGGCAAGCGGGGAATGGTGGATCGAGCCCTACCATAAGGAAAGGGCTCTGAAGGTGCCAGCGTCGCCGGACCTTGTTGTGTTTCGTTCCATCCCTGTATCATTCCGTATCAACCGATGGTGGCCGGTTTCCGGCCTGATTTCGTAAGTCGTTTTGCTGCACCATGATCCGGCGCGGCCCCGGGATTGCCTTGGGTGAGGGCAGGAAGCACCTGAACCCTCACTTCACAAGGAGTCACCGATGTCCCGCTTCGCCCGCGCCCTTGGGGCCCTGTCGCTCACCGCCGTCGCCGGCGCCTGCAATGCCGGGCTCGACGTCAACGCCGACGCCGGGCTGCAGCTCCAGCTCGCGACGGTCAACGGCAATGCGCCGGCGACCTCGGCGCCCGAGACGATCGTGGTCGGCACCGATGTGATCGTGCTGGAAAGCGTCCAGCTCGTGCTTCGCCAGATCGAGCTCGAAGGCGTCGACGGCGCCTGCGCCGATTCGACGGTCTCGGACGACTGCGCCGAAATCGAGATCGGGCCGATGATCGTGGACCTCCCGCTCAACGGCGGGGCGGAGCACGCGATCAGCGCCCAGGTCCTGGCCGGCACGTACGACGAGATCAAGTTCAAGGTGCACCGTCCCGAGAGCGGGAGCGCGGACGATCAGGCGTTCATCCAGGCGAATCCGACCTTTGCGGACGTGAGCATTCGCGTGATCGGCACCTGGAACGGCGAGCCGTTCGCCTACGAAGGGCAGCAGGGGTACGAGCAGGAGATCTCGCTCACCACCCCGATCGTGGTGACCGACGCGCCGGCGCATCTCACGCTCGCGACCGACGTCGGCATGTGGTTCGTCAATGAAGCGGGCACGGGCCTGGTGGACCCCCGGCTCGCGCTCACGGGGCTCGCCTTCGAGAGTCTCGTGGAGCACAACATCGAACTGTCCTTCGAGGCCTTCGAGGACGATGACCGGGATGGCCAGGCAGACAACTGAGCAAGGCACGTCGATCCACCAGGTGCGCGGTGACTGAGCGCGCCTGGTGGATCGCGCTCGTCCGGCTCTCCGACAGCTTCGGTGCGACGGTGGCCGAGCTGTCGGACGCCGCGGGGGCGCGCACGGTGGAGTGGGCGCCCGGCGGCGGCCCGCCGCCGCCCGGCACCGCCGCCGTGGTGATCCTCGCAGGGGGCGCCGAAGCGGAAGCGATCGAGACGCTCCCCGGCGTCGCGGCAAGCGCCGGTCCCGTGTATGTCGTCGGCGCGGCGACGGACCACCGGCTCGCCACCGCCGCCATCCGGGGGGGCGCCACCGACTACTTCGCACTCCCCGGGGACCTGGAGCTCCTCCGCCGCGCGCTGGAGCGCGAGCAGCGCGAGATCGAAGCCAGGAGCGGGGCGCAGCAATTTGCCGACACCGAGCGGAAGACGAACGGATTCGATGCGATCCTCGGCCGGAGTCCCGCGGTGCGCGCCACCCTTGCGAGCGCGGCCCGGGTGGCGATGCACCGCGACGTGACCGTGCTCATCGGCGGCGAGACGGGAACCG
>DASTYH010000235.1:0-2545 GCA_035765075.1 Gemmatimonadales bacterium | reverse complement strand
ATTCCAGGGATGCCCTGCGCGATCAGAAGGGCAGATCGTCGTCTTCGGAATCCAGCGCCTCGGGTGCCTCGTCGAACGACTTGTCCGGCTTGGGGGAGCTCCCGCTTGCGCCGGCGCCGGCCGCCACCTTGGATGCGGCGAAGCTCTCCGAGCCATCGCCCCGGCCCGAGATCAGGATCAGCTCGCGCGCGTTGATCTCGGTGGTGTAGCGCGTCTGTCCCTCGCGGTCCTGCCAGGAGCGGTATTCGATGGTCCCTTCGACGTAGACCTTGTCCCCCTTCTTGCAGTAGCGCTCCACGATATCGGCGAGCTTGGCGCCCTTGTTGTTGTTCCAGAGCACCACGCGATGCCATTCCGTCTTCTCCTGCTTCTCTCCCGACTGCCCCGTCCACTGCCGGCTGGTAGCGAGGGAGATGGTGGCGACCCGCGATCCGTTGGTGGTGCTCCGGACTTCGGGGTCGGCGCCGAGATTGCCGATCAGGATGGCTTTGTTGAGACTGCGGCTCACAGGGACCTCCAGGGTTCGAAAGCACGGCCGGAATGCGGACCCGACGAGAGTACGCCTCCGCGGATCGATCGTCTGCACCAAAAGTACGCCGGGATCACCCGTTTTGCCCGGCGGGGGGGATCGCCGAGCGGAGCACCAGGGCGTCCTCCCGGGGATTCCGATAGTACCCCGCGCGCTGCCCGACCGGCCGGAAGCCGGCGCCGACGTAGAGCGCCTGCGCCGCCAGGTTCGACTCGCGCACCTCGAGGAATACCTCCTCGGCGCCCCGGCTCGTGAGCTCCGCAAGCCCGGCGTCCAGCAGCTGCCGCGCGATCCGGCGCCGGCGCCACTCCGGCAGCACCGCAAGGTTGAGGATCTCCCCGGTCCCCACCAGCGCGCGGCCGATCAGGTATCCCGCGATCTCCCCGCCGCACTCCGCCACGAGCCCGAACGAGTGCGGCAGCTCGAGCGCCTCGCGAAAGCTCTGGAGGCTCCAGGGATCGTTGAAGCATCGGCGCTCGAGCGCGGCGAGGACCGGCGCGTCAGCGGGCCACGCCGGGCGCACGCGACAGCGGTCGTCCGTGCGTCGCTTCCCATCGGGCCTGGGCTTCTGCCGGGCGGCCATAGATCGGCTCCCACGCGTGAACGTCCGCAATCGGAACCGCGCCACCGGCGAGCGCGGCAAGGGCAATCAGATGTCGGGCACTCGCCGGATTGCCGGTGCCGTCGAGCGAGCCCGGCGGCGCCAGCGTGGCGAGCCGCTCCCGCGGTGCGACCGTGGGCGCGACGACCGTCTCGACGGCGCCTCCGCTGAAGCGGTACACCGCCGCGTATACATCCCCGCGGAGCGCATCGCTCGTGACCAGGACCGGGAGGCCCTCCCCCCGGTCGGCGGCATGGGCGCGGGCCATGAGCGACGAAGCGGTGAGCACCGGCAATCCTCGCGAATCCGCCAGCGCCTTGGCAAGGCTCGCCCCGACACGAAGCCCGGTGAAGCTCCCCGGACCATCGGCGAGGAGCACGCCCCGGATCCCGGATAGGCCGATTCCGGCTTCCTCGAGGAGCCGCTCGAGAATCGGCAGCACGGCCGCTGCATGCCGGCGCGCCCCATCGAGAAAACCCTCGCGCGCCGAAGCGAAGTCGGGCCCGATCGCCACCGAGGCGCGGTCGGTCGCGGTGTCGATCGCGAGCCAGGTCAGAGGGCCTCCAGCGCCCGCCGGTCCGGGTCGTCCAGGTGATGGAGCCGGAAGCGATGGGTCGGCGGCGGCACCCACGCTCCGCCCCGCTCCGGCCACTCGATCAGGAGGGCGTCGGCGGCGCCGAGTCGCTCCCAGTCGAGATCGGCCGCCTCGTCCGGCGACGTGAGCCGGTAACAGTCCACATGGTACACCGGTCCCCGCGGGCCGTGGTAATGGTGCACGAGCGCGTAGGTCGGGCTCGAGGCGTCCTCCCCGGCGCCCAGACCGCGAACGATCGCCTTCACCAGCGACGTCTTCCCCGCCCCGAGGTCTCCCTCGAGGAGAACGACTGAGCCCGGCGCGAGCGCACGCCCGATGCGCTCCCCCTCCGCCACCAGCTCCCCTTCGGTCAGGAGGCGACGCTCAGGCATGTCGCCGGAGCCTGCCCCCTCGCTGGACCTCGGGCGCTCCCATGGCGCGCAGCTCGTTCAGCTCGTCCCGGAGGAGCGCCGCCCGCTCGAACTCGAGATTGGCCGCCGCTTCCTTCATGCGCCGCTCCAGCTTGGCGATGTACGCGCTCCGCGCGGCGGGATCGTGCAGGTCCACGACCTCCTGCGGCCGCGAGGGCTTCGGCTGGGGCCGCTCAGTGCGCGCATCCGCCACGTGCGTCGAGAGCCGCACCTGCTCGAGCGACTTGACGATGGACTGCGGCGTGATCCCGTGCTTCTCGTTGTGCGCCTTCTGGATGGCGCGCCGCCGATCCATCTCGGCGATCGCGCGCGCCATCGAGCCGGTGACCTTGTCGGCATACAGGATGGCGCGGCCGTTCACGTGGCGGGCCGCACGGCCGATGGTCTGCACGAGCGACCGGTCGCTCCGG
>DASTYH010000234.1:0-14332 GCA_035765075.1 Gemmatimonadales bacterium | reverse complement strand
GGTCACCGATGACTGGTGGAGGACCTCCGCGGCCACGTACCCGGCAGCGAGTCGCCGGCCGAGGGCGAGCAGCTCGCGCAGCCGGGCGTTCTCGGCCGTGAGGACGGGAACGAACTGTGCGGCCATGGCGGCGGAATCGCGCTCGGCGGCGACGGCGGCGAAGCGTGCCCGGCTGGTCCGGCCCTCCTGGGCACGCGCCTGCAGCCAGAGTGCCGGTCCGAGGAGGGTCTCACGGAGGGAGGCGGCGATGCCCTGGCCGAGGGCCGGGGGCATCAGCAGCACGACGAGGGCGAGCGCGACGCAGACCAGCAGCGTCGCCGTGTCGCGCCGGGAGTACGACCGATCCGACGCGCTCAGCATGGTCAGATGGAGAGGACGCTCTTGTACTTCTCGTAATCGTCCAGGATACGACCGGTCCCGCGCACGACGCAGGTGAGCGGGTCCTCGTCGACGTGGATCGGGAGGCCCGTCTCCTGCGCGAGAAGAATATCGAGCCCGCGAATGAGCGCGCCGCCCCCGGTCATGACGATGCCCCGGTCGACGATGTCGCTGGCGAGCTCGGGCGGGGTGATCTCGAGCGCGCGGCGGACCGCGTCCACGATCTGCTGGATCGGCTCCTGCACCGCCTCCCGGATCTCCGAGGAGTGGACCCGGACCGTCTTCGGAATGCCGGAGACGAGATCGCGCCCCTTCACTTCCATCTCCCGCTCGTCACCGGTGGGGGCGGCCGAGCCGATCTTGATCTTGATCTGCTCCGCCGTCGGCTCGCCGACGAGGAGATTGTAGTTCTTCCGCATGAACTGCACGATCGCCTGATCGAGCTCGTCGCCCCCGGTGCGGATGGACGTGTCCGAGACGATCCCGGAGAGCGCGATCACGGCGATCTCGGTCGTCCCGCCGCCGATGTCGATCACCATGTTGCCGGTCGGCGTCTCGACCGGAAGACCGACGCCGATCGCCGCCGCCATCGGCTCGGCCACCATGAGCACCTGCTTGGCTCCCGCGGTCTCGGCCGAATCGCGCACGGCGCGACGTTCGACTTCGGTGATGCCGGAGGGGACGCAGACGATGACCTTCGGCTTCACCCGGAAGACGTGCTTGTCGATGATCGTCTTCAGGAAGTAGCGGAGCATCTTCTCCGTGACGTCGAAGTCGGCGATCACCCCGTCCTTGAGCGGCCGGACGGCGATGATCCCCTCCGGCGTGCGCCCGAGCATCCGCTTGGCCTCGAGTCCGATCCCCTTGATCCGCCCGGTGGCCTTCTCGATGGCCACCACGGAGGGCTCGTTCAGGACGATCCCTTCCCCCTTCACGTACACCAGGGTGTTCGCAGTGCCCAGGTCCACGGCAATCTCGTTGGCGGGCAGCAGCGAGGTGAAGTTGAGAGATCGAAATTTCATCAGGGACCGCTGAGTCTGAGGGGCGCGGAGGAGAGGGGCCGAACTAAGCTAATGAGCCGCGTAAGATGGAACAAGACCGGAAGTTACGGCGTTCAGCGTCCTGTGCTGCCAAAGCCGCCGGCACCGCGGGCGCTTGTGGGAAGCTCCCGGACCGTCAGGAACTGGACAGCGGCGACCGGCGCCACCACCATCTGCGCGATCCGCATCCCGCGGGTCACCTCGAACGGTTCGGCGCCGAGATTCACGAGGGCCACCTTGAGCTCCCCGCGATAATCGCTGTCGATCGTGGCCGGGCTGTTGGCGAGGGTGACGCCGTGCCGGAGGGCGAGCCCCGAGCGGGGCCGGAGCTGGCACTCATACCCTTCGGGAAGGGCGATCGAGAAGCCGGTGGCGAAGAGCCCCCGGCCCATCGGCGGCAGGACCCCCCCTTCCGCGCTCGCGAGGTCGAGACCCGCGGCCCCCGGCGTCGCTGCCGCGGGGAGCGGCAGGTCCTCCCCGTGCGGCAGCCGCGCGAGGAGGACCTCCACCGGCTTCAAAGGACCTTGTCGACGGCGACGAGGTCGAGCCCGAACGCTTCCGCGACGCCGGGATACACGACCTTGCCATCCACGACGTTGAGTCCGAGGCGGAGCGCCCGGTCTTCGGCGCAGGCCTTCTTCCAGCCGTCCCGCGCCAGGCGGAGGGCGTAGGGGAGCGTGGCGTTGGTGAGCGCGAGCGTCGACGTGCGAGGCACGCCACCCGGCATGTTCGCCACCGCGTAGTGGAGGATGCCGTCCACGAAGTACGTCGGCTTCTCGTGGGTGGTCGGCTTGATCGTCTCGACGCAGCCGCCCTGGTCCACCGCGACGTCCACGATGACCGATCCGGGCTTCATGAGCTTGAGGTCGTCGCGCTTGACCAGGTGGGGGGCCTTGGCGCCGGGAAGGAGCACCGCCCCGACGACCAGGTCGGCGCGCCGGATCGCGTCGAGGAGGTTGAAGCGATTGGAATAGACCGTATCGACGTTGGCCGGGAGGACGTCGTCGAGGTAGCGGAGCCGGTCGAGCGAGATGTCCATGATGGTCACGTGCGCGCCGAGGCCCGCCGCCATCTTGGCCGCATTGATGCCGACCACGCCGCCGCCGATGATCACGACTTCCCCCGGCGCCACGCCGGGAACGCCGCCGAGCAGGATGCCGCTGCCCCCGAAATGCTTCTCGAGGTACTTGGCCCCCTCCTGCACCGCCATCCGGCCGGCCACTTCCGACATCGGGGTGAGGAGCGGGAGCTCGCGCGTGGGCAGCTCGACCGTCTCGTACGCCAGCGCCACGGCGCCGGAGTCGATGACGGCGCGCGTGAGGTCCTCCGCCGCGGCAAAGTGGAAGTAGGTGTAGATCAGCTGGCCCTTCCGCATCCGCGGCCACTCGACGGCGATCGGCTCCTTCACCTTCATGATCATGTCGGCCTTCTGCCAGACCGCATCCGCGGTCGACAGGATCGTCGCGCCGGCGGCGACGTAGAGCTCGTCCGGGAAGCCGCTGCCGAGCCCGGCGCCCTGCTCCACGTATACCGTGTGGCCCGCGCCGACGAGCGCCTCCGCTCCCGCGGGGACGAGCGCGATGCGGTTCTCATTGGTCTTGATTTCCTTCGGCACGCCGATCTGCATCGTGTTCTCTGGTTCAGGTTGTTTGGGTCGTCTGCGGCCCCAGCCGCACCACCGTCTGCCGCTCGGGGGCGAAGAACTCCGCCGCCACCGCCGCCGCACCATCCGGCGTCACCGCGTCGATCCGGGCCAGCACCTCGTCGAGCGTCTGGTAGCCCCGCTCCTGGAGCTCGGATCCGGCGAGCCGCCCCATGCGGCTCAGCGGGTTCTCGAGCGCCAGCATGATCTGGCCCTTGAGCTGCCGCTTCCCATCGTCCAGCTCGGCCGGCGTGAGGCCCTCGCGCGCGAGCCGGGCGTACTCCTCGAGGATCGCGGCAGTGGCGCGCTCGGCGCTCGCCGGGCGGGTGCCGACGTACACGCCCAGCTGGCCGGTGCTCTGGTAGAAATGCTTGTAGGCGAAGATCGCGTAGGCGAGCCCCAGCTCCTCGCGCACCCGCTGGAAGAGCCGGCTCGACATCCCCCCGCCGAAGACGTTGGTCAGGATCGCCAGCGCAAAGCGGCGCGGATCGCTGAGGGGGAAGGTGTCGGTTCCGAACACGAGGTGGGACTGCGCGGTGTCCCGCGGCTCGACGCGCTCGGCGCCGCGGCGCGCGGGCGCCGCCTCGACGCCATCCCGGGGCGGCCGCGCTTCCGCGCTGTCGAACCACCCCTCGCGCGCAAGGGTCTCGAGCAGCACGTCGTGGTCGAGATTGCCGGCCGCGGCGATGACGCAGTTGCCCGGATAGTACGCCGCGCCGTGCAGCGCGCGGAGGTCCCGCTCCTCGAGCGCCGTGACGGAATCGCGCGAGCCGAGGATCGAGTATCCGTACGGGTGCTCCGGCCAGAGGGACTCGGCGTGCAGGTCGAAGACGAGATCGTCCGGTGTGTCCTCCACCCCGCCGATCTCCTCGACCACCACCTTCCGCTCGGATTCGAGGTCCTCGGCGCGGAGGAGGGGGCGCCGCACGAGATCGGTGAGGATGTCCACGGCGAGCGGCAGGTCGGCGTCGAGCACGTGCGCCTGATAGCTCGTGTGGTCGCGCCCGGTGTAGGCGTCGAGGCTTCCGCCCCGCACTTCGAGCTCGAGCGCGATCTGCCGCGCCGAGCGCCGCTCCGTCCCCTTGAACACCATGTGCTCGAGGAGATGGGAGACGCCCATCTTGTGACGAGGCTCGTGCGCGCTCGCCGAGCGGACCCAGATGCCGGTCGCAGCGGACCGGATGCCGGGAAGACGCTCGGAGAGCACGACGAGCCCGTTGGGGGCCACCGTTCGGAGCAGCCCCGCGTCGAGTTGGTCGGTCCGCACCCTACTCCTTGGGGAGCAAGGCCTTCCGGGAGAGCTTCATGCGGCCGCGGTCGTCCACCTCGAGCAGCTTGACCTGGACGATGTCGCCCTTCTTGACGACGTCCTCGGTCTTGTCGGTGCGGCCGTGCTGCAGCTCGCTGATGTGGAGCAGTCCCTCGACCCCCGGAAGGATCTCGACGAACGCCCCGAAGGCGGTGGTGCTCTTGACCGGGCCCTCGTACACCTTGCCGACTTCCGGCTCGGTGGTGATGGCCGCGATCATCGCGCGCGCCTTCTCTCCCGCCTCGCCGCCGACGGCGGCGATGGTGATGAGACCGCTGTCCTCGATGCTGATCTTGGCGCCGGTGGCGTCCTGGATGCCGCGCACCGTCTTCCCCTTCGGCCCGATCACGTCGCCGATCTTGTCCGGCTTGATCTGGATCGTGATGATCCGCGGGGCGAACTTCGAGAGGTCGCTCCGGGGCTCGGCCAGCGCCTTGCGCATCTCGCCGAGGATGTGGAGCCGGCCCTTCCGGGCCTTCTCCAGCGCTTCCGCCATGATCTTGAGGTCGAGGCCCTCGATCTTGATGTCCATCTGGATCGAGGTAATGCCCTTTTCCGTTCCCGCGACCTTGAAGTCCATGTCGCCGAGATGATCCTCGGAGCCGAGGATGTCGGTGAGGACGGCGACCTTCTTCCCTTCCTTGATCAGCCCCATCGCCACGCCGGCGCACGCCGCCTGCATCGGCACGCCCGCGTCCATCAGCGCGAGGGAGCCGCCGCAGACCGTCGCCATGGACGAGGAGCCGTTCGACTCGAGGATCTCCGAGACCACCCGCAGGGTGTACGGGAAGGTGTCGTAGTGCGGGAGGAGCGGATGCAGCGCGCGCTCGGCGAGCGCGCCGTGCCCGATCTCGCGGCGGCTGGTGCCGCGGATCATCTTCACCTCGCCCGTCGAATACGGCGGGAAATTGTAGTGGAGCATGAACGACTTCGTCGTCTCGCCCGCCACGTCGATGCTGTCGAGTCGCTGCTCGTCGTCCGAGGTGCCGAGCGTCACGCTCACGAGCGCCTGCGTCTCGCCGCGCGTGAAGAGCGCGGAGCCGTGCACCCGCGGGAGGAGGCCCGTCTCGATCGAGATCGGGCGGATCGTGTCGAGGTCGCGGCCGTCCACCCGCTCCCCCTTCTCCAGCACCTGCTTGCGCATGGCGTGGTACTCGATCTCCTCGAGCTCCGCCCCGATCTCCCGGCCGCGCTCGATGAACTCCTCCGCCAGCTGCTCGAGGACGCTCGCGCGCACCGCGGCGATACCCGCCGCCCGGCCCGCCTTGTCCTTGTGATTGATGGCCTTGGCAATGGCGTCCTGCGCCAGCGCCCGCACGCGGGAGATCAGCACCTCGTCCTGCGGCGCCTTCTTCCACTCGAGCTTCTCGACGGTGACCTTGCCGACGAGCTGCTGCTGCAGCTTCACGAGGTCCTGGATGCCCTTCTGCGCCACCTTGAGCGCCTCGAGCATCTCCGCTTCACTCACCTCGAGCGCCCCGCCCTCCACCATCACGATGGAATCGGCCGAGCCGCTCACCACGAGGTCGATCGTGGAGAACTCGAGCTGCTGGAAGGTGGGATTGAGGATCCAGTTGCCGTCCACCCGGCCCACCCGGACGCCGGCGAGCGGGCCCTTCCAGGGCACCTCGGAGACGGACAGCGCGGCAGACGCGGCGAGCACCGCGAGCACGTCCGCGTCATTCTCCTGGTCCGCCGACAGGACGGTCACGAAGACCTGGACTTCGTTCTTGAACCCCTCCGGAAAGAGCGGACGGATCGTGCGGTCCACCAGCCGGGCGGCGAGGATCTCCTTGTCCGACGGCCGTCCCTCGCGCTTGAGGAATCCCCCCGGGATCTTGCCCGCGGCGTAGGTCTTCTCGCGGTACTCGACGGTGAGGGGGAAGAACGGGAGGGTGGAGATGTTCGGAGATACCGTCACGGCGGCGAGGACCATCGTCTCGCCGAACTGCAGGACCACCGATCCGGAAGCCTGCTTCGCCATCCGGCCCGTCTCGAGCTTGAGCGGGCGCCCGGCGAACTCTGTTTCAATCCTCTGCACGGTCACGACCTTTGGGGTGTCTGGTTTCTTTGCTGCATTCTCGGCACGACGCCTCTTTCATCCGCTTCACTTCACAGGCCCGCAATGCACAGAGGGCGTCCCGGCACTGGAGCCGAGACGCCCTGGCAACGGCGGGTATTTAATGACGGAGCCCCAGCTCGTCGATCAGCGCGCGGTACGCCGGCAGATCGCTTCGCTTCAGGTACTCCAGCAGCCGGCGCCGTGTCCCGACCATCTTGAGCAGCCCGCGACGGCTGTGATGGTCCTTGGGATGAAGCCGGAAATGGTCGGTGAGCGAATTGATCCGCTCGGTGAGCAGCGCCACCTGGACCTTCGTGGATCCGGTGTCGGTCTCATGCGCCTGATGCTTCGTCATCACCGGCTGCTTTTCGAAACTCATGCTTCGCTGATCCTCGTCCCGGCCGCGCACGCCGCAGCCCTCTGTTGAGATCGTCCTGACACCGTAAAATCACCTAGCATAGCAAGATAACCCGCACCGGGCCGCTCCGGCAAGCCCGCGACCTCACCCGCCCCGCCAGGCTTCGATGACCCGCCGGATGTCGTTCGAGAACGCGAAGACCATCAGGAGGACGATGAGGATCAGGCCCACGGCGGTGAGCCGTTCCCGGAGCTTGAGCGACAGGGGACGCCGGAGGACCCCCTCGGCGAGGAGAAAGAGGAACTGCCCGCCGTCGAGTACCGGAATCGGGAGGAGATTGAGGACGGCCAGATTCACCGAGATCAGGGCCATGAGGGCCAGGAAGGGCTCCAGGCCGAGGCGGGCGCTCTGTCCGGCAAGCTGTCCGATGAGGATCGGGCCGCCGAGCTCCCGGCCCGCCACCCGGCCGCTCAGGAGGCCGCGCACGGTCCGGCCGATCTGGGTCGTGGCCCGCATCGTCTCGGCCCAGCCTTCGGCCACCGCCGCTCCGAAGGAATAGTCCTCGGTGACCGTTTCCAGGCGCGGGCCCAGGCCGAGGAAGCCGATGACCTGCGGCTCCCCCGCCGGATCGGGCCGGCTCACCGTATCGGTGGTCATGGCGAGGTCCACCCGGCCGCCCGCCCGACCGACCGTCACGGTGATCGGCTGGAGCGGCCGCCCGCTCACGAAGGTCTGGAACTCGCTCCATTGCCGGATCTCCCGGCCGTCGAGCGCCACCAGGGTATCACCCGCGCGGATCCCGCCCCGCTCGGCGGCGTGCCCCGCCAGCACGGTGTCCACGACGGCAGGGCGCCACGGCTGCACCGCCTGCGAGGCGTAGAGACGCTCGCGCATCGCATCGACGTGAACCGCTGCGACCACCTCACGCCCGTCCTCGAGCCGGAGCCGGAGCTCCGGGCCGGCGGCGTTCTGCATCTGCTCGATCACCGCGTTCCAGCTCGCGACCGGGACGTCGTTGATGGCGACGATGCGGTCCCCCGGCTCGAGGGTCCGGAGCGCCTCGGCACCCGACGGCACCAGCGAGTCGATCACCGACCCGACTCGTGTCTCGGGCAGGATCTCCCGCCCTCCCGAGAGCGCCAGGCCGGAATAGACGATCCACGCGAAGAGGAAGTTCATCGTGACGCCGGCCAGGATCACGATCATCCGCTTCCAGACCGGCTTCGCCTCGAACACGCGGTCCGGCGGCACCTCGACGTGCTCGCGCCCGCCCTCGAGCGCCGCACTCGTCGCCTCCTCCTCCCGGCTCGCCATCTTCACGTACCCGCCGAGGGGGAGCCAGGAAATCGAGTACTCGGTCTCTCCCCGCTGGACGGTGAGCGCGCGGATCGGCGAGCCGAGGCCGAGGGAGAAGCGGTGCACGTAAACGCCGGCCCACTTGGCCGCGACGAAATGGCCCAGCTCGTGGATGAAGATCAGGACGCCAAGGACGACGAGGAGCGACAGGATCGTGATCAGCACGGGAACCTCAGGAAGACGTCACGAGCCGGCGGGCGGCCTCGCGGGCGCGGTGATCGGCGTCGCGGATCGTACCGACGTCGACCGCGTCGGTGTTGACGTGCGCGGCGAGCACCGTCTCGATGATCTCGGTGATGCGGCCGAAGGAGATCCGGCGATCGAGGAACGCCTCGACCGCCACCTCGTTCGCCGCGTTGAATGCGGCCGGCGCGGTCCCCCCCGCCCGTCCCGCCTCGACCCCGGCATGGAAGGCGCGGAAGACATCATGCCGGACGGGCTCGAACGTGAGCGGGCCGGCCGCCACCGGATCGAAGCGCCGGATACCGGCATCGGGGAGCCGGTCGGGATAGCTGAGCGCGTAGAGGATCGGCAGCTCCATCGTCGGAAAACCGAGCTGGGCGATGACGCTCCCGTCCACGAACTCCACGAACGCATGCACGATGCTCTGCGGGTGGACGACGGCGTCGAGCGCATCGTACGGAAGGCCGAAGAGGTGGTGCGCCTCGATGATCTCCAGCGCCTTGTTGGCGAGCGTGGCGCTGTCGACCGTCACCTTCCGGCCCATCCGCCAGGTCGGGTGCGCCAGCGCTTCGTCGAGCGTCGCGCTGCGGACCCGCTCCGCGCTCCACGCGCGAAACGGCCCCCCGGAGGCGGTGAGCACGAGCCGGCAGAAGGCCTCGCGCTGGCCGGCGATGCATTGAAGCACCGCGCTGTGCTCGCTGTCCACGGGGACGATCTCGCCGCCGCCCTCGCGCGCCGCGCGCGCCACCAGCGCGCCCGCCATCACCAGCGACTCCTTGTTGGCGAGCGCCACCCGCTTCCCCGCCCGGAGCGCCGCGAGCGTCGCATCGAGTCCCGCCGATCCGACCACGGCGTTGACCACGATGGCCACGTCCGGATGGGTGGCGGCCTGTACCAGTACGTCCGGGCCGCTGGGCACCGCGGAGGTGCCGTTCCCGCCGGCGAGCCCCGCGTAGGCGGGCTGCCACTCGGCGATCTGCGCCTCGAGCTCCGCTTCGTTGCGGCCCGCCGCGATTGCCACGAGCCGGAAGTGCTCGCGCTGACGCCGGAGCACGTCGAGCGTGCTCCGGCCGATCGAGCCGGTCGACCCGAGGAGCGCCACCCCGCGCATCAGATGATCCCGAACGCCCGGTAGAGCATTGCCGCCACCGGGATGACGAAATAGAGCGAATCGAGACGGTCGAGCACGCCGCCGTGACCGGGAATCAGCGTGCCGGAATCCTTGAGTCCCGCCTCCCGCTTGAACAGCGACTCGACAAGATCGCCGACCTGGCCCACGACGGAGAGCACCGCGGCAATGACCAGCGCGGCCCCGAGGGGCAGGTCGATGCCCATTCGGGGAAAGACGTAGCCCCCGAAGACGACCGCCACGAGGAGCGCGCCCACGACGCCGGAAACGGACCCCGAACGCGTCTTTCCCGGACTCACCACCGGCGCGAGCTTCGGGCCCTTGAAGATGCGCCCGCCGAACATCGCGAACGAGTCGCAGACCCACGTCACGACCAGGGGAAAGAACACGAGCCACGCCCCGGACCATGAGCCGGTGCCGTACGCCTGGTGCCTGATGGTCACGAGAAATGCCGGGAGGGCGCCGGCATAGAGCGGCGCCAGCAGCGTCACCGCCGACGCCGCGAGGGGATGCCCCGTGGGCCCGCGCGCCGCGAGCGCCCAGGTCAGGAGCACGAGGAGCCAGAGGGCGGCGACGAACGGCCACCAGCCGCTCGCCGCCTCCCGGAAGCCGGGCGAGCTCGCGAGGAGCCATGCCGCCGGGGCGAACGCGGCGGCCGCCAGGAATCCCAGCACGGGGGACGGCCGGATCTCGCGTGTCCGCGCGAAGGTGAACATCTCGCTCACCCCGAGCACGGCGATCAGCGCGAGCAGGAACGCGAGCGGCCACCCTCCCCACCATGCGAAGAGCAGGACGGCGGGCACGCCGACGGCAGCGACGGCGATCCGGCGGGCGAGATTGGCGTCCATCGGCGTCAGGCGGTGACGCGTCCGAACCGTCGGTCGCGGCGCTGGAACTCGAGGATCGCTTCGAAGAGATGCCGGCGGGTGAAATCGGGCCAGAGCACGGGCGTGACGTAGAGCTCCGCGTAGGCCAGCTGCCAGAGGAGGAAGTTCGAGATCCGCATTTCTCCCGACGTGCGGATCAGGAGATCCGGGTCGGGCCATTCCGCGGTGTAGAGGCGGCGCGCGATGGCGTCCTCGTCTACCTCGCCGGGCCGGAGCCGGCCGGCGGCCACCTCCTCCGCGATCAGGCGCGCCGCGCGGGCGATCTCGCCCCGGGAGCTGTAGGAGATGCAGAGGTTGAGGGCGAGGGCGCGGCCCGCCTCGGTGGCGGCCTCCACCCGTGACACGGCCTCCCGCGCACTTTCGGTCAGGCGATCCCGGTCGCCCAGCACGCGCACCCGGACGCCCCGCTCCCGCAGCTCCGCCGATTCGCGGGCGATGTACTCCTCGAGCAGCGCCATGAGCGCGTCGATCTCGGGGGCGGGGCGCTGCCAGTTCTCCTGGCTGAAGGCAAACAGCGTCAGCACCTCCACACCGGCGTCGAGGCAGCCCGCCACGACCTCCCGCACCGACTTCATGCCGGCGTGATGCCCGAGGGGCCGCGGCAGCGAGCGCCCCTTCGCCCAGCGGCCGTTGCCGTCCATGATGACGGCGACATGCTGGGGAACGGCCCCGTGCAGGCGGATCCGGTGCAGCAGCTCCTCGGCCATCCTCAGACTTCCATGATTTCCGCTTCCTTCGTCACGATCAGCTGGTCCACCTGCTTCACGTGCTCGTCGGTCAGCTTCTGGACATCCTTCTCCGCACGGGTCTTGTCGTCCTCGGAGATCTTCTCGAGCTTCTTGATCTTCGAGAGCGTCTCGGTGCGCGCGTGGCGGATCGCGATGCGGCCCTCTTCGGCGAGCTTGTGCACCACCCGCACCAGCTCCTTGCGCCGTTCCTCCGACAGCATCGGCAGGGGGACGCGGATGACCGTGCCCTGGGAGGCGGGGTTGAGGCCGAGCCCGGCGTCGCGGATCGCCTTTTCGATGGTGGGGGCGAGCGATTTGTCGAAGGGCTGCACCGTGAGCATCCGCGGCTCCGGTGCCGAGACCATCGCCACCTGATTGATCGGGACACTGCTCCCGTAGGCGTCGACGCGCACCACGTCGAGGAGCTGCGGCGTGGCCTTGCCGCTCCGGATCCCCTGGAGCTCGCGCCGCGTGCTCTCGACCGCCTTGTGCATCAGTTCCCTGGCGTGCCTGGTCAGCTCCGGAATTGTGCTCATCGGACGACGGTCCCCACCCGTTCGCCCTGCAGGACACGCGCGATGGCGCCCGGGTTGTTCATGTTGAACACGATGATCGGCAGGTTGTTGGCCTTGCAGAGCCCGAACGCATTGGCGTCCATGACCGCGTAGTTCCTGACGATCGCCTCCTGGAACGACAGCTCGGGTATGAACTTCGCCGACGGATCGGTGCGCGGGTCGCCGGTGTAGATCCCCTCGACGTTGGTGGCCTTGAGGATCACCTCCGCCTCGATCTCGAGCGCGCGGAGCACTCCCGCCGTATCGGTGGAGAAGAACGGATTCCCGGTCCCGCCCGCGAAGATCACGACGCGGCCCTTCTCGAGGTGGCGGATGGCGCGCCGGCGGATGTACGGCTCCGCCAGCGATTCCATGCGGATCGCGGTCATCACCCGCGTGTCGACCCCCACCTTCTCCAGCACGTCCTGCAGCGCCAGTGCGTTGATGACGGTGGAGAGCATCCCCATGTAGTCCGCGGAGACGCGGTCGAGTCCTTCCCGGCTGGCGGTCGCCCCGCGGATGATATTGCCGCCGCCCACCACCAGGCCGAGGTGCACGCCGAGGGCGTGCACCGCCTTGAGCTCATTGGCCAGGTCCTCGACCACGTTGTAGTCGAGGCCCTGTCCCTTCTCGCCGGCCAGCGCCTCGCCCGAGACCTTGAGCAGGGCGCGACGGTAGGCGAGCGCCATCAGGCCGCTCCGACCTTGAAGCGCGCGAAGCGGGTCACGGTGAGGCCTTCTCCCGCCGCGCGGAGGAGCTGCGCCACGGTGGTCTTGTCGTCCCGCACGAAGGGCTGCTGGAGGAGGGTGCGCTCGGCCACGAACTTCCGGATCTTCCCATCCACGATCTTCCCGCGGATGTTCTCCGGCTTCCCTTCCTGCGCCACCTGCTCCTCGGCGATCCGCCGCTCCCGGTCGATCAGCTCGGCGGGCACGTCCTCCGGGTTGATCCCGATCGGATCGGCGAAGGCGATATGGAGCGCGACGTCGCGCGCGGCGGCCTGGGCCGCGTCGCCGCTCCCGCCCTCGAGCTCCACGAGCGTGCCGACCATCCCGTTGTGGTGCAGGTAGAAGCCGACCACCCCCGTCTTCGGAGCGAAGCGCGCAAAGCGCTTGAGCGTCACGACCTCTCCCACCTTCCCGGACGTCTGCTTGATCTCCTGGGCCACGGTCCGGCCTTCGACGAAGACCTGCTCCTCGACGTTGCCGGCGTTGATGCCCGGCTCGGCGTGCGCCGCGACGTGGCTCGCGAGCGCTCGGGCGAGCGCCTGGAAGGCGTCGGTGCGCGCGACGAAGTCGGTCTCGCAGTCGAGCTCGATCATCGCCCCTTCCCGCCCGTCGGCGGAGGTCTCGATCATCACGACGCCCTGCGAGGTGCTCCGGCCCTCGCGCTTCTCGGCCTTGGCGATGCCCTTCTTGCGGAGGAGCTCGACCGCCTTCTCCATGTCGCCGCCGGTCTCCTCCAGCGCGCGCTTGCAGTCCATCATGCCCGCGCCGGTCAGGGCCCGGAGCTCGCTCACGTCCTTCGTCGAAATCGTCACGCTGGCCATGGTCTCAAACCCGCATCGGTTCAGGGGTGAATACTAGAGCCGCCGCTCGGGGCCCGCAGGGGCCGGGAGCGGCGGCAGTCCGGTCGGCGGCGTCCGCCGCGGTCAGGCGTCCGCGGCCGTCGCAGCGCCCGCCTCGGCCGTGCTGTCGCCCTCGGTCTTGAGCCGGGCGGCGATCGCCTCGGGCTTCGGGCGCCGCTTCCGGCGGCCCGGGCGGCGCTTGCGGCGCTCGTCGCCGCCTTCCTCCGTGCCGCCGTCGCTGCTGTAGGTCTCGCCGTCCATCTCCTCCGAGGTCTCCCGGAGCGGCGACTGCGCCCGCGTCTCGCGGATCACGTCGGAGAGCGCGGCGGTGATGAGCGAGACCGAGCGGATCGCGTCGTCGTTGCCGGGAACCGGCACCGTGATGACGTCGGGATCGGCGTTGGTGTCGACGATGGCCACGACCGGGATCCCGAGCTTGTTCGCCTCGGCGACCGCGATCTTCTCCTTCTTGGCGTCCACCACGAAGAGGGCGCCCGGGAGGCGGGTCATGTGCTTCACGCCCTCGAGGTTCCGGCTCAGCTTCACCCGCTCGCGCTCGAAGAGGAGCTTTTCCTTCTTCGTGTAGTTCTCGAAATCCCCTTCGGCCGAGCCCTGCTCGAGATCCCGCAGCCGCTTGATCTGCTTCTTGAGCGTCTGGAAGTTCGTGAGCATGCCGCCGAGCCAGCGCTCGGTGACGTAGAACGCGCCGGCGGCCGACGCCTCCTGCTGCACGATGGCCTTCAGCTGCTTCTTGGTGCAGACGAAGAGCACGCCCTCCCCCTTCGCGACGATGCCGCGCAGGAGCTCCTGAGCCTTGTTGATCTGCCGCAGAGTCTTCTGGAGGTCGATGATGTAGATGCCGGAGCGCTCCGCGAAGATGAACCGGCGCATCTTCGGGTTCCAGCGGCGGGTCTGATGGCCGAAATGAACGCCGGCCTCGAGCAGGTCCTGAATCTGGGGCTGTGCCATGCGGCGACTGATGTCCTTGCGTCTTGGGGTTGGGTCGTCCGCCGTGTTCATCTCGTCAGCAGATCCCGGGGCCTCGGCCCATGTGGGACACCCCGCTGACGATCCCGCGGCGTGATTGGTGGGGCGACGCGGCGACGCCCCTACGGATTCGTTCGGGCGGCGCCTGCGCC
>DASTYH010000233.1:0-5410 GCA_035765075.1 Gemmatimonadales bacterium | reverse complement strand
CCTCCGCCGCGGTGCCGCCTGGGCGGGGAAGCGGAGCAGCCGATTCGCGATGCGGCTCGAGGTCATCGGCCGGGGCCTCGACGAAGCCCATGACCACCTCCGCACGCTGAACCGCCCGCGCGGCTGGCTCGCGGTGCTCTGGTGCACGCTCCTCTCCGGCCCGTCGCACGCCAACAAGCTCCTCGCCGGGTACGTGACGCTGCGCGCGCTCGGCATCCACGCCAACTTCGTGGATGTGCTGCTCCTCCAGACCCTGATCACCTTCCTCCTCTATTTCGCGCCGACCCCGGGAGCGTCGGGCATCGCCGAGGTGATGTCCGCCGCCGTGATGTCCGTGTACGTGCCGAAGGAGCTGACGCCGCTCTATACGCTCATCTGGCGGCTGGTGCTCACGTACTACACCGTCGCGGCCGGGTTCTTCGTCTTCTCGCACTGGGTGCGCAAGGGCCTCAAGGGGATCAGCGAGCAGGGCGAGCCGGCGGCGATCCCCGCGCTCGAATGAGGCTGATCGGATGACCTCGGCGGAAGAGCCGCTCGATCGCACCATCGACGCGCACCTGCTGCGCCGGCTGCTCGGCTTCCTCGGGCCGCACCTGCCGCTCACGGCGCTCGCGCTCCTCTTTCTCCTCATCGGCGCGGTCCTGACGCTGGTGGGCCCCCGGCTCACGCAACATGCGCTCGACGTCGCGATCCCCGCCGGCGACACCGCGCTCCTCGCGACACTCGCCCTCGTCTTTCTCGGGGCGCTCCTCCTCGAGTTCGCCGCCGATTACGCGCAGGCCCTCATCACCACCACGATCGGGCAGCGGGTGATGCTCGCGCTCCGGCTCCGGCTCTTCACCCACCTCCAGCGGCTCAGCATTCCGTTCTTCGACCGGCATCCCGTCGGACGGCTGATGACGCGGGTGACGAGCGACGTCGAAACGCTCAACGAGCTCTTCTCCTCGGGCCTCGTCACGGTGTTCGGCGATCTCTTCGCGCTGGTCGCCATCATGGCGATGATGCTCGCGATGGACTGGAAGCTGGCGCTCGTGGCCTTCGCGGTGATCCCCCTGGTGTGGGGGGTCGCGACGGTGTTTCGCCAGCGGGTCCGGGAGGCGTTCCGGGAGATCCGGGTCCGGCTGGCCCGGATCAACAGCTTCCTGCAGGAGCACCTCTCCGGCATGCGCGTGCTGCAGCTCTTCGGGCGGGAGCGTGCGGCCGCCGCCGAGTTCGACCGGCTCAACCGGGAGCATCTCGACGCGCACCTTCGATCCATCCGGGTGTACGCTTTCTTCTTTCCCGTCGTCGAGTTCCTGGCGGCGCTCGCACTCGGACTCCTTCTCTGGTACGGCGGGGTGCGGACGCTGGGCGGCACGCTGACCGTCGGCACCCTCGCCGCGTTCATCCAGCTCACGCGCCGGTTCTTCCAGCCGCTGCAGGATCTCTCGGAGAAGGTCAACCTCCTGCAGGGCGCCATGGCGTCGTCGGAGCGCATCTTCGAGCTGCTGGACACCCCGGTCACGGTTCGCGAGCCGGAGGCGCCCCTCGCGCTTCCGGTACCGGTGAAGGGGGAGGTCCGCTTCGAAGGAGTCTGGTTCCGGTACGCGCCGGACGCACCCTGGGTCCTGCGCGACGTCACCTTCACGGCCAGGCCGGGTCGGACCATCGCACTCGTCGGGCACACCGGGGCGGGGAAGACCACCATCATCAGTCTCCTCCTCCGTTTCTACGATCCGGAGCGGGGCCGGATCACCGTGGATGGCGTGGACATCCGGCGACTGCCCACGCGCGCCCTGCGGGCCCTCATCGGATTCGTGCAGCAGGATCTCTTTCTCTTCAGCGGGGACATCCTCCGGAATCTCGTGCTCGACGCCCCCATCCCCGAGGAGGCGGCGCGGCTTGCCGCCGCCCGTGTGGGCGCGGACCGCTTCATCCATCGCCTCCCCGAGGGCTACCGACACGTCCTTGGGGAGCGGGGCCGGAACCTGAGCATGGGGGAACGGCAGCTTCTCAGCTTTGCGCGCGCCCTCGCGCGCGATCCCGCCATCCTCGTGCTGGACGAGGCGACGAGCTCGGTGGATACCGAGGCGGAGGCGCAGATCCAGGAGGCGGTGGCGACACTGATGTCCGGCCGGACGAGCATCGTCGTGGCCCACCGGCTGAGCACGATCCTCCACGCCGATGAGATTCTCGTCTTCCACCACGGGGAGATCGCGGAGCGGGGGTCCCACCGGGCGCTTCTGGCGCGCGGGGGCCTGTACGGGCGACTGTACGAGCTGCAGATCCGGGGCGGGGAGGCGCGGCGAACGGCCTGACCGTACTTTGCTTGCGCCCTTAGATTGGGGGCGGGTACGTTTGGGGCCGCGCCCCTGCCACATACTGGAACCACCATCGAATGCTGTCCCTGGAGCTCGGCGGAAAGCGGTACCCGGTCGCCGCGGGAGAGATTACGATCGGCAGCGACGATACCGACCTCGTTCCCCTCGGCGGGGAGGGGGTCGTGCCGCGCCATGTCATCATCCAGGGGTGGGCCGACGGCTCCGCAGCCGTCCGGCCGATCGGCGATGCGGAAGTCAGGGTGAACGGCGTCCGGCTCGGAACCGACCCGATTCCGCTCCTGCACGGAGACAAGCTCAACGTCGGCGGGCACGAGATCCTCGTGGTGGACCAGAAGCGCGCGGGCCGGACCCAGGTCTTTACCGCCGTCGAGCTTCCCACGGGCGCCGCCGTCACCGGCGCGCCGGCCCGGGCCATGATGAGCGGGCGCATCGTCTCGCTCGCCGATGGGCGGGAATACCAGATCGGCGAGCGCCCGGTGGTCTTCGGACGCGACGCCTCGTCCGACATCGTGGTCCCCGGGAGCGACGTTTCCCGGCGGCATGCCGAGGTTCATCCCCGGGGGGACGGGTACGTCCTCATCGACACGAGCGTGAACGGCACCTACGTGCGGGGGGAGCGGGTCTCGGGGGAGGTGCGGCTCGGCCGGGGTGACGTGATCCGGATGGGGAATGAGGAATTCCGGTTCTACGCCGACGCCGCTCCGGACGCGCCGCCGTCGGGCGAGGGTCCCCCGACCGGGGCCCAGCACCGGCTCAACGACACCTTCTTCGGAGTACCCGCGGTGGCGGCGGCCGAGGCCCAGGCCCCGGTGTCCGGCGCGCCGCCGCTCGCATCCCTCCTCGTGCGGAGCGGGGAGCGGAAAGGCGACCGATTCCCGGTGCGGGTGCCGGTGGCCAACATCGGCCGCGCGGATTACAACGACGTGATCATCGGGGACCCGAGCATCAGCACCATGCACGCCAAGCTGCAGCAGCGGGGCGGCGTCTGGATGCTCAGCGATCTCGGGTCGACCAATGGCACGTTCGTTGATGGAGAGCTGGTGAAGGGGGAATTTCCCCTTGGTCCGGGGTCGACGATCCGGCTGGGGGAGGTGTCGCTCTTCTTCGAGCCGACGGATGACGGGACGATCCAGGCGGTGTCGGGCGAAACGCGGGTGATGCAGGCGCCTGTGGAGCCGACGCCATATCCGGTCCGGCCGATGGAGGCGCCGGCGCCCGGGCCGGAACGGCCCCGTCGCCCCGAGGCGCGGGCGCGGAAGCCCGTCCCGAAACCGGTGAAGCAGGAGCGGAGTCGAGCCCCGCTCTACGTGCTGCTCGCGCTGCTCGTCGTGGCGCTCGGGCTGGCCGCCTTCCTGATGTTGCAGCCATAACGGAGCTCTGTGCACTTCACCTGCGCGGCCCGGACCGACGTCGGCATCGTCCGTTCTGGCAACGAAGACAACTATCTCATGCTCGCCGACCGCGGCATCTTCATCGTCGCGGACGGGATGGGCGGCCACGCCGCGGGCGAAGTCGCCAGCGAGATGGCGGTCCGGATCATTTCCCGGGAGCTGGGGTCACTCCGCGGCCAGAGCGACGAGGAGGTGGGGGAGCGGCTCCGGCAGGCGATCCGTTCCGCCAACGAGGCCATCTTCGGGCGGACGCTCGCGGAGCACGACAAGCGCGGGATGGGCACGACCGTCACGGTGCTGACGCTCCTCCCCCACCGCTACCTCATCGGGCAGGTGGGTGACAGCCGCGCCTATCTCCTCCGTGACGGCTCCCTCCTCCAGCTCACCAAGGACCACTCGTACGTCCAGGAGCAGGTGGACGCAGGCCTCCTGACTCCCGAGCAGGCCCGCGTTCATCCCTACAGCAACGTGATCACGCGCTGCGTGGGGGCGGGGATGGAAGTCACGCCGGACATCTATTTCGGCCACCTGCAGAGCGGAGACCTCGTCCTCCTCGCTTCCGACGGGCTCACGGGGATGCTCGAGGACGAACAGCTCCTGAAGATCCTCCAGTCGGAGGGGGGGCCCCAGAAGTGGGTGGATCGGATGATCTCGGAAGCGAACCGCCGGGGGGGACTCGACAACATCACCGCGATCGTGGTCCGGATCGAGGCGGCGGGGGCCACCGGCGAGCAGCCCGCGGTGACCAGCGCGGCAGGGGGCCGGTCGTAGCGCGCGATTCTTGTCGTGCGCGAACCGCTCGCCGTCGGGAAATCGCACGAGCGCGGAGATCGTTGGAGCTATGCAAGAGCACGAGGAGGCATCCGCCCTTCGTGCTTTTCTATTGTGACCGTCCGGCTCGCTCCGCTGCCTTGCCGCTATCCCGGGCGCAGCGACCTAATCCAGCCACCGCGCCAGTGCCTCCGCCGGTCGCGACACCAGCTCGACCACGACCGTCGGCGGCCGTGACGGCGGCCGCGCCGTGAAGACGCGCAGGCGGCGCGCGCTCCGGTAGAGCTCGTCCGCCACGCGCGGGAGTCCGAGCTGCCCCGCCCGGCCCTCATCCGTCAGGCGCTCCACGCTGCCCCCCCGCGTGAGGAGCGGAAGGTCCACCGAGAGCATGGATGGACGGGAGGGGAAGTCGATGAGGAGCTCCCCCGGGTCGAGCCCGCATTCGCGCGCCACCCGGTCCTCGACCCGCTCCAGGAGCGCCGGATCGTCGGACACCCACGCCCGGACCGGTCCCGGGACATCGCTCGCGGGGAGGTCGAGTGCCCGCTTGAACAACCGGCGGGCGCGGACCGCTCCGGCGAGCGGACTCGGTCCCCGGGTCGCGAGGACCTCCATCAGCGCATCGTCCGTCAGGTTTGCGATCGTCTCCACCGGCACCACGCCCGCCCGCACCGAGGCCCGCGCCGCCCGCTTGAACATGCAGGTGGCCGCGCGCACCGCGTGGTGCCAGTAGACGTTCCGGTACATCTGGTACTTGGCGAAGAGGAGCGATTCGAGCGCGCTGACCCCCTTTTCATGGACCCCCACCTCGCGGCGGCCGTCGCTCTCGAGCAGCACGAGCGACGCGAGGAGCCGGTCCACGTCCACCGTGCCATAGGGGACGCCGCACATGTGCGCGTCCCGGCTCAGGTAATCGATCTTGTCGAG
>DASTYH010000232.1:0-5785 GCA_035765075.1 Gemmatimonadales bacterium | reverse complement strand
CTCGATGGTGCGCTCCGGGCGGCTGCGTACCGCTTCGGGCGTGCGGCCCGCTTCGGGCGTGCGCTCGGTGCGGCTCCGCTCGGTCTCCGGCTCGCGCTCCGGGCGGGTACGCTCGATCGCCGGGGTACGCCGCTCGGTGCTCGGCGCACGCTCGACGGCGGGCCGCGGCGTTTCCACTTCGCTCCGCGACCGCCGTCCCTCCGGGCGCGCCGTCGTCGCCGGCTTCTCTTCGATCGTGCGACGGGATGGCGAAGCGTTCACCTCGCGAGAGGGCGAGGGCTGGGTCACCGGCGAGCGGCCGGCATCGCCCTGCGTAACCGCGCGGCGCGCCGGCGGCTCACCGTAGACCGTGTTGACGGCGCGGATGTCGCCCGCCCTGAGCGAGGGGCTCCGGATGTCGGTCGCCACGGCCGAGCGCACGCGGTACCCTCCGCCATCCCAGGTCCGGTTCCCCTTCTTGAAGTCGTCCTGGCTCACGTACCGCGGCCGGTACGGCGAGTAGCCCCACGGCCGCGACGGCCGCACGTACACCGGGTAGGCGTAGGGGTAGTACCGGGGGCTGTAGTAATAGCCGCCGTAGCCGTAGTACCACGGGTCGTAGAACGGGTCGTAATAGTACGGCCGGTAGTAGTAGGAGCGCCCGAAGGTGATGCTCACCGAATACCGGTTGCGGCCGTAGTAGTAGGGGTCGCAGTCGTAGCGGAAGTAGTATCCGCTGCAGTAGGGATCCACGTAATAGCTGCTGTGGACCACCGAGGGCGCGTAGACGATGTCGCTGTACCCGCGCTCGTAGACGTCGTACGTCAGGTAGTCGTACTCGAAGCGGCCGGTGGCCATGCGCTGCACGAGCTCGGTGAGCTCGGGCTCCGGCTGCTTCGGAAGCCGCTCGGTGTTCAGCGCCTCGTAGTCCCAGTGCCGATTGACGACGAAGTTGTCGAAGCGGAAGGGATCCCGGGAGATTGCGGCATAAATCGCGCCCTCCCCCCGGTACTCCGCCGTGAAAGTCTCGCGGTCGCCCCGGCCGCGGATCTCATAGGTCCGGTCGCCGCGGACGTAGTTGTCGTCGTCAGGGTCGAGCGGGAACAGCACCCGCACGCGACCGTCGGTATCGGCATGGAGGACGACCAGGAAGCCGTCGTCCTCGACGCGGACCTTCACTCGTCCCCGCTCGCCCTCCCGGAAGCGGCGGTCGTTGTTCAGCGAGATACGGATCTGCGCCTCCGAGGCTGCATCGGAGGCGACGGGCGCGCCGACGGGAGTGGCGGCCACGAGGGAGAGGATCAGGGCGGAAAACATGGCGCCTCCAGGAGGCAGATCGTTACGACGTGATGGCAGCGTCCGGATAGACTGCCAGCCCCGTGCCACACTCCTATGTCGTTACGGCGCAACGAGGTCGCTCGGATGGCAGGGGTCCGCGCCGTCCTCCCGTCAGGACGACAGTGCGCTCACGGCTGCCGGTGCCAGTACATCCGCATCTCGGTGATTGCCGTCCCGTCGGTCTCGCAGAAGATCGCCCCCCGCGCATCCACCCACTCCCCCGTTCGCCGGCGGCGGAAGACGCATTTGAACTCCGTGGCGAACCAGGGACCGGCGGCGTAGATCTCGCCGCTCGTGAAAGTCGCTTCCGACTGGTAGTACGGGGTCTCGATCCAGTAGCCGCGGATCGCGTCGAGCCCGCGCAGCGGCTCGGAGAAGGGCGTCTCGACGAAGGCGGCGTCCGCGGCGAAGACCGACATCAGGAGCTCGACGTTTCCGCGCGCCCACCCCTGCCCGAAGGTGTCGACGAGCGTGCGCCCGAGCGCCCGCATGTCCGGCGCGGTCATCCCTCCTCCTTCTGCACCGCCGCCAGCGCAGCGCGAGTCTGCCGCACCTTGGGCTGCAGCGACGGATCGGCGTCGGCCCAGAGCCGCAGGAACTCGCCGTAGGCCTCCGCCGCGGCGGGCCGGTTTCCCGCCGCCTCGAGCGCCTCGCCCATGGCCAGCGTGGCGATGGCGGAGTACTGCGGATCGAGCACGAAGGAATGGCGCAGAAGCCTGATCCCCTCGTCCCGCGTGAGCGGCCGGCGCGCCAGCGCCACGGCACGCTGGAGCCGGAGCGGTGCGGTGAGGGGAGGGCCGCCCGCCAACCCCACCTGGTCGAGCCCGTTGCGGATCTTGACGAGGCCGCCCGCCGTGTCTCCGCGCGCAATGTCGAGCCATCCGTCGGCCCCGACGTGCAGGCCCCGCACCCAGGGCGTCGGCGACGTGGTGGTGTCCATGGCGAGCGCCTGTGCGATGAGCGGTCGTGCGGAGGCGGTGTCGCCCTGCCCCAGGTAGAAGATGGAGCGCGCGTAGAGCTCGAACGGGTTCGGCGCGCTCCCTGGGCGCCGCCCCCCGCCGAGCGCGCGCGCCGCCTGCAGGATCGAGTCGGCATACCCGGGGGGCGCAAAGCCGCCGTAGACCGGGAGCATCGCCATGAACGTGCGCGGCTCGGGGGGAAGCGACTCCGCAATCGCGCGTGCGGCAGCGAGGCGTCCGAGGCCGGTGAGGATCATCGCGCGGAATTGCGGGAACTGGCTCGCCATTCCCTCGGACTCCGGCACGAGCTTCTCGATCCCGCCGATGCGCGCGAGCGCCGCGTCGAGGTCCGCCCCCGGCGCGCGGACGATGCCCACGATCGCCGCCATCGAGGCATCCTGGCGGACTCCGGAGAAGAGCCGGGCCACCGCCGCCGAGTCCGCCGCGTTGCCGAAGACGAGCGCGCCGGCGGGACGGAACCGGTCGAGCTCGGTCGTCGCGCCCGCGCGCTCGAAGACATCCATGTACTTGCGGTAGAGCTCCGCATTCCCCTGCTCCAGCGCCGTCTCGAGCGGATGGATCGCCGCCGGCGTGAGGGAGGGATCGAGCTCGAGCACCCGGTCGAAGGGTGCGCGCAGCTGTTCCGGCGAGAGTCCCACTCGCTGGCGGGTGTGGTACTGCGACTCACCCAGGAGATACCACCCGTCGGCGTCGCCGGGGTGCGCGGCGGTGTAGCGGAGCATGCTGTCCGTCGCGGCGATCCGGCCCTGCTGGAAGAGACGATAGGCGTACACCAGGGAGCGGTCGCTCTCGGGAAGCCGGGTGGCATACCGGACCGCAGCGGCCCCGGCCGCCGCCGCCTGACGGGAGTTGGCGTTTCCGGTCCAGCCGTAGGTCATGGCCAGTCGGTACTGCGCGAGCGCAAAGCTCGAGTCCTGGCCCACCGCTTCGCCGAACGCCGCCGCGGCGGAGTCCCACGCGCCCCGCCGGTAATGCTGCTCGCCGCGGAGGAAGTCCCGCATCGCTCGCACGCTGGTGGTGGTGAGGCCGGCGACGCGGATGGAGGGGAGCGGCTCGTTCGAGCGCCAGACATCGCGCATGAGCGCCAGGCTGAGTCCGTCCACGAGGGCGAGGACGCTGTCGGCGGGCCCACTCACCGCCGCGGTCGCCAGTTTGCCACCCTCGCTCGCGTACAGATCGGCCGAGAGCCGCACTTCCGTCCCGGTGGCGACCACGCTGCCAAGGATGACGGCCCCGGCATCCACGTCCCTGGCCACGGCGAGCGCGCCGTCCAGGTCAACCGCGGAGCCGCGCTCCTTCCACCGCTGGAGGACCGTGCGCGGCTCGACCGTCGTGATGGCACCGACCGCGTCGAGGTTGGTGGATATGAGGTCCACCATCCCTTCGCCGAGGAGCTCGACGCCGGGCCCCGAGGTGCGGAAGGGGAGAACGGCGATCCGCTGTGCGCCTTCGACGACGGGGCTCCCGGCGGGTCGAGAGCGCCAGAGGAAGAAGGCGGCAACCCCGAGCGTGACGAGCATGGCGATCGCGGCGAGCACCACCGGCCGGCGAGCGCTGCCGCCGGCCGGACGCCCCGCGGCGGCGGCGAGCGCCTCGGAGAACGCGGCCATGCCGGGATATCGCCCAGCCGGGTCGGTGGCGAGCGCCTTCACGATCGCCTCCTCGGCACCCTCCGGAACCGCAGCCCGGATCTCCCGCACCCGCGGGCGGGGACCGGTGATGCTCCGGGTCATCACCGACTGGATGCTCGGCCCGCTGAATGCGCGACGGCCGGCAAGCATCTCGTACAGCACGGCGGCAAGACTGTACTGGTCGCTCCGGCCGTCCACCTCCTCGCTCGCCGTGGCCTGTTCGGGACTCATGTAGGCGGGTGTCCCGATGGCGATCCCGAGCCCCGTGAGCACCTGGCCGCCGGTGGCCTCGACCGCGCGCGCCACGCCGAAGTCGGCCACGACGGCGTGCCCGCCGAAGAGGAGGATGTTCTCCGGCTTGATATCGCGATGGACCACGCCGTGCCCGTGCGCGTACTCGAGCGCGCTCGCGACTTCGCGGGTGAGGCGGATCGCTTCGTCGGTGGGGAGCGGCCCCTCGCGATCGAGTCGCTGGCGCAGCGATTCGCCTTCGACGAAGGGCATGACGTAATAGAGGATCCCGTCGGCCGCGCCCGAGTCGTAGACGGGGAGGATGTGCGGATGCTGCAGGCGGGCCGCCATCTCGATCTCGCGCAGGAACCGGTCGGTCCCCACCGTCGCGGCCAGCTCGGGCCGGAGCACCTTGATGGCGACCGCTCGACCGTGCTTGAGATCGCGCGCCCGGTAGACCGTCGCCATGCCACCGCTGCCGGCCTCGCCCTCCACCGCATACCTGCCCTGCAGCGCACCCGCAAGGCGGGCGATCGGATCGGTCATGATGGTCTCGGATGGTCCGGAGAGCACGTCGCCGAAGGGGGCGACCAGGTGAATATAGTCGGCGCGCGAGAGGGCGGGCGCGGGACCGCCGGCACCCGCGGAACTGGATCTCAGCCTGCGGCTTCGCGCGGCTCCCCCGGGGGAATCACGCGCTTTTCCCGTCGGACCCTGATCGCGCCGGGCTCGGGCCGGATCCCCTTCCCCCGCCTGGCGGCCCACGCCTGCGTGAACTCCGCACCGAGCAATACGATGATGGACGAGTAGTAGATCCAGAGCAGCAGGACGGCGAGCGAGCCCGCCGCTCCGTACGCCGCTCCCGGGTCGCTCTTCCCGAGGTAGATGCCGATCAGAAACTTCCCCGTCATGAACAGCCCCGCCGTGACACCGGCGCCGATCCAGACGTCCCGCCACGCGATCCTCGCATCGGGCAGCACCTTGAACATCACCGCGAAGAGCAGGCCGATCACGGCGAGTGAGAGGATGAAGTTGATCACGACGAGAATGGCGGCGGAGAGTCCTGCCGGGAGCCACGCGCCGATCCGGTCGCCGACGGCGGAGAGCGCGGCGCTCACGGCCAGCGAGACGAGCAGGAAGAAGGCGATGGCCATGAGGAGCCCGAGCGAGAAGATCCGCTTCCCGAGGAACGCCTTGAACCCGCCCGGCCTCACCTCCACCTCCCACGCCCGATTGAGCGCCTGCTGCAGCTGGATCAGCGCACCTGACGCGCCGAAGAGGAGCGCGCCCACTCCGAGGAGCGTCGGAAGGAGTCCTCCGTCCGGCCGGTCCGCCTCGGCGAGGATCGCGCGGACACCGGCGCCCGCGCTCGGTCCCATGAGCGACTGGAGCTGCCGCTCGAGCCCGCCACGCACGTCCGCGGGATCCATCACCGCGCCGAGCACGAGGAGGAGCAGCACGAGCACGGCCGGCAGCGAGAAGACCGTGTAATAGGAAAGCGCCGCGGCGGCGCTCATGCAGTCGTCTTCGAGGAAGTCCCCGACGCTCCGCTTCACCACCGCGAGGATCCCCCCTGCCTTCTCCGTCGCCATCATCCGCCCTGGTTCGATCGGTAGCCAAGATGAT
>DASTYH010000231.1:0-15612 GCA_035765075.1 Gemmatimonadales bacterium | reverse complement strand
GGCACACGGTTCCGCTGTACGACCTGATGATGCGGAACCACGACGTGCACATCGCCACCCACCTCATGTTCATCGTGGTGTCGGTGATCATGTGGTGGCCCGTGCTGAGCCCGCTCGAGGAAGTGCCGCCACTGCCGCTCGGCGCGCGGATGCTCTACATCTTCCTCGTCAGCCTTCCGATGCAGGCGGTGGCCGCCATCATCACCATGGCGGAACGCCCCCTGTTCGAGTGGTACGTGAGCGCGCCCCGCACGTGGGGCCTCACGCCCCTCGACGACCAGAAGCTGGGGGGGCTCCTCATGTGGGTTCCCGGGAACCTCTGGATGTTCGGCATCATCGCCATTCTCTTCTTCAAGTGGGCGAAGGAGCAGGAGGCGGAGCCCGCGGACGGACGGCCGTATGCGGTGGGAGTGGACGGCAGGCGGTAGACGGAGGGACGCAGGGGAATCGGCGGGGACGGCCACGCGGGACGCGGATCGGCAGGATACCGTTTCAAAGGACTTCTATGCTCGCCATCGATCTCACCGGAAAGCGCGCCTTCGTGGCTGGTGTGGCGGACGATGGCGGGTTCGGGTTTGCCATTGCCCGCGCGATGGCGGAGGCCGGCGCGTCGATCACGGTGGGGACCTGGCCCCCCGCGCTCGGCATCTTCCAGAAGCTCCTCGAGCGCGGGAAGATGGACGACTCGATGCGGCTGTCGGACGGGCGCCGGTTCGAGTTCGAGCGGATCTATCCGCTCGACGCGGCGTTCGATACGATGGCGGACGTGCCGGCGGAAACGCTCGAGAACAAGCGCTACCGCGACCAGGGGGATTTCAGCATCGCGGGCGTGCGTGACCGGATCCGCGCCGATTTCGGCGATCAGGGCCTCGATATCGTCGTGCACAGTCTCGCGAACGGGCCCGAGGTCAGGAAGCCGCTGATCGAGACGAGCCGCCGCGGATACCTCGACGCCGTGAGCGTGAGCGCCTACAGCAACATCTCGCTGGTGCGCGAGCTGGCCCCCCTCGTCCGGCCGGGCGGGAGCTTCGTGTCCCTGACCTTCCTGGCAGGGGAGCGGGCCATCCCCGGTTATGGCGGCGGAATGTCGTCTGCCAAGGCGGCGCTCGAGTCGGACACCCGGATCCTCGCCTTCGAGGCGGGCCGGCGCTGGGGCGTCCGGATCAATACCATCAGCGCGGGGCCGTACGCCTCGCGTGCCGCCACGGCGATCGGCTTCATCGATACGATGCTCAAGTATTACGAAGCCAACTCCCCACTCCCGCGGCGGCTCGAGTCGGAGGAGGTGGGAAACACCGCCGCCTTCCTCGCCAGTCCCCTCGCCGCGGCCATTACCGGCAGCGTGGTCTACGTCGATAACGGTTTCCACGCGATGGGCATGGCGGTGATCGACCCCGCAACGTTCGCGTGAGCGGCGAGCGGACCTTCTTCCGGCTCGGCGCCGCCTCCGCACTCATCGCCGTCGCCGCGGGCGCCTTCGGCGCCCACGCGCTCCGGGCCCGCCTCGCACCCGATCTCCTCGCCGTCTTCGAGACCGCCGCCCGATACCAGATGTACCACGCCCTGGGCCTCCTCGCGGTGGCATGGGCTGCGTCGCGGTGGCCCGGACGCGCTCCGCGCGTCGCCGGATGGCTCTTCGTCGCCGGCACGCTGCTCTTCTCCGGCAGCCTCTACCTCCTTGCGCTCACCGGCGAGCGTCGGCTCGGCGCCGTGACGCCGCTGGGGGGCGTCGCGTGGATGATCGGATGGGGAATGCTGCTGATCGGCGGGAGCAGGACGGTAGGCGGCAGGCGGTAGACAGTGGACGGTAGACAGTGGGCGGCAGGCGGGGTAGTCGGGACCGGCACGGAGCTGTCTCCCGTCTAACGCATACCGCATACCGCCTACCGTCTTTCCTAGCCCTCCGCCCGCAGCACCTCCAGCGGCGTCTTCCGCACAACCTCCACACTCCCCCAGAGTCCGACGGTCACCGTGAGCAGCGTCGTGAGGATCACGACGCCGGCGATGGCGCTTGCGGGGAACGCGAACGGCACCTCGAAGAGGAACCGGGCGAGCGCCCACCCGGCGGCCGCCGAGAGGCCCACGGCCGCCACCGCGGCGAGAAGGCCGAGCGCGAGATACTCGGCCAGGACGACGCGGAAGACCTGGCCGCGGGTGGCGCCGAGGGTCTTGAGCAGCGCGCCCTCGCGCACCCGCTGGTACCGGCTGGTCGCCACCGCGCCGACGAGCACGAGCACGCCGGTGGCAAGGCTGAAGAAGGCCATGAAGCGGATGGCGAGCGAGACCCGCCCCACGAGCTGCTCGATGGCGGCCTGCAGGAGCGTGAGGTCGAGGGAGGTGATGTTCGGAAAGCGCTCGGCCACGCTGCGCTGGACGCCGCCGCGCACCACGGGGTCGTCGATCCGCGCCAGCTCCACGAGCGTGTGCGGCGCACGCTCCAGTGCGCCCGGCGCAAAGACCACGAAGAAGTTGGGCTCGAACCGCGCCCAGTCCACCGCGCGGAGACTCCGGACGCGCGAGCGGAGCGGCACACCCTGGATGTCCCAGACGATCTCGTCCCCGAGTCCCACGCCCAGATCCTGCGCGAGCTCCTGCTCGACGGAGATATCCACGGGCTGGCTGTCGCCGGCCTCGATCGCCGGGCTCCGCGGCCACCACCCGCCGGCGATCAACCGCTCGGAATCGGTCAGGGAGTCGCGGTAGGTGGAGCGGTATTCCCGGCGAAGCGCCCAGCCGGGCGGCGCATCCGCGGTGTCGGCGGTGCCGGTGTCGGCGAGGATCGTGGCGACGGGCACGCCCCGGAGCGACAGGATCCGCATCGGCACGATGGGGACGGGGGGTGAGGGTGGAACGCCGGCCGACGCCAGGATCGTATCGAGTCCGGCCGCCTGGTTCGGCTGGATGTCGAAGAGCACGAAATTGGGCCGGGGGCGCGCCTGCTCGGACACATCGAGCTGGCTCAGCAGGTTCCGCTGGACCAGAAAGAGGGTCGCGAGCAGGAAGGCGCCGAATCCGATGGCCAGGACCACCATCGTGGTCTGATTGGCCGGGCGGTGCAGGTTGGCCACGCCCTGGCGCCAGACGTAGGGCACGTGGGGGGGAAGCCGGCGGCGCGCGAGCCGGATGAGGAGGAGCGCGGCGAGCCCGAGGAGCGCGATGGCGCCGACGATGGAGCCACTGAAGAGAAGCCCGTACATCCAGTTGCCCGCCTGCACTCCCGCGAGGACAACGACGCTCGCGGCGAGGAGCGCGAGGGCGAGTACCCTCGCCAGGTCGGCGCGAGGGCGCGCCGCCTCCGGCTCGTAGGCGCGGCGGAGTGCGGCCAGCGGGGGAATACGGCGGATGGAAAGGAGGGGAAGCAGGGCAAAGACGAACGCCACCCAGAGACCGGTCCCCACGCCCATGGCCACCGAGCGCCACGACGGCCGGACGACGACGTCCACGGGAATGAGGTCGGCCAGGAGCGACGGGAGCGCCTGCTGGATGAGGAGCCCGAGCGCCGCGCCCGCCACGCTTCCGAGCAGTCCCATCGCCACTGCCTGCACCAGGTAGACGGCGAAGACCTGTCCGGAGGTGGCGCCGAGGCAGCGTAGCACCGCCACGGTATCGAGCTTCTGGCGGATGAAGACGTGCACCGCGCTCGCCACACCGAGCCCGCCGAGCAGCAGCGCGACGAGGGCGACGAGGCCGAGGAAGTTGCCGAGTCGGGTGAGCGCCGCATCGAGTCGCTCGCGGTCATCGGCGACGGTCCGGATCCGGATCCGCTCGGGGCGGAGCTCGGGCCGGTAGTGTTCGGCGATGGCCTGGGCATCGGCGGCGTCCGGCAGCGCAAGGAACGCTTCGTGCTCGGCGCGGGCCCCG
Source organism: Gemmatimonadales bacterium (assembly GCA_035765075.1). Taxonomy (GTDB): domain Bacteria; phylum Gemmatimonadota; class Gemmatimonadetes; order Gemmatimonadales; family GWC2-71-9; genus CAMLLJ01. The sequence goes on along the minus strand of DASTYH010000231.1, from coordinate 11,751 downwards.
AAGCCCAGGAGACCCGTCTCGTCGAGGTACTGTCCGGCCACGAAGATCCTGGGCCCGAATGCGGATCGGACGCCGACATCGCCGGGAACGCTGAGAATCGTGCCGATGATCGCGAACGCCGTCTCGCCCACGGCGAGCGAGTCTCCCACCTCGGCGCCGAGTGCCGCGAGGAGGGAGGGGTCCACCACCGTGTGCCGGCCGAGCTGGAGGCGGGCCCACGCCTCCGCCGGCTCGGTGGCGATCTCGCCGTAGAAGGGAAACTCGCCCGTCACCGCGGTCATCTGGGCCAGTCGGGCCCCGGTGGTTCGCGGGACGTAGGTCATTGCGGCAAACGTGACGGTGCGCGCCACGCGGCCGCCGAGCGAATCGATCAGGGAATCGACGCGCGGGGGGAGCGCGCGGCGCCCCTGGAACGCGAGGTCCGCGCCGAGAAGCGCCTGCGCCTGGCGGTTGACCGATTCGCGCAGATTGTCGGTGAACGAATTGATGGCGACGAGCGCAGCGACACCGGCCGCGACCGCCACCGTAAGGAGGAGGAGGCGCCGGGCGGCGGCGCGACCCTCGCGCCATGCCATCCGTGCCACGAAGGCAGGGGACGTCATCGTCCGCTCACGCGCCACTGTCGCCGACGATCATGCCGTCCGCGAGCCGGATCGTCCGCCCGGCGCGGGACGCGAGATCGGGATCGTGCGTCACGAGGACGAGCGTCGTGCCGAGATCGCGGTTCAGCTCACCCATCAGCTCGACGATGACGTGGCCGGTGCGCGCGTCCAGGTTGCCGGTGGGCTCATCGGCAAAGAGGATGCGCGGCCGGTTGGCGAAGGCCCGGGCGAGCGCCACCCGCTGCTGCTCGCCCCCGGAGAGCTGTGCGGGGTAGTGATGCCCTCGCCCGCCGAGCCCGACCCGCTCGAGCAGCTCCATCGAACGCCCCTCGAGTCCTCCATTGCTCCCGGCGAGCTCCAGTGGCACCATCACGTTTTCGAGGGCGGTGAGCGTCGGGATGAGCTGAAAGGACTGGAAGACGAAGCCGACCCGGTCACGCCGGAGCCGGGCGCGCGCATCCTCGTCGAGCGACTCGAGATCCACGCCGTCGAGCACCACGCGCCCGTGGCTTGGGCGATCGAGGCCCGCCAGGAGTCCGAGGAGCGTCGTCTTCCCGCGTCCCGACGGGCCGACGATCGCGAGGAAGCCGCCCGGCTCCAGATGGAACGTGATATCCTTCAGGACGGTCAGGTCACGGCCGCCGGAGAGGTACGTCTTGCCGAGCTGGTCACAACGGAGCATGTCGTGTCCCGTAAGAGTCGCCGGACTGCAGTTCGCGTGAGCCGAATCATACACAGGTCCCTCGTCGCATTCGGCGCGGCGCTCGCGCTCGCCTGCGGCGACGAGGCGCCACCCCCCCTTCGCGACCCCGGTGAACCGAGCCCGCGGGCGACGGAGCCCCTTCCGGAAGCCCGACCCGCCGTCGTCTTCCTGGGTACCAGCCTCACCGCAGGGCTGGGGCTCGAACCGGACGACGCCTATCCGGCGCTCATCCAGCGACGGATCGACGAGGCCGGGCTGCCCTTCGCTGCCGTCAACGCCGGTGTCAGCGGCGAGACGTCGGCCGGCGCGCTGGCGCGGATGGACTGGGTGCTGCAGCGCCCCGTCGCGGTGCTCGTCGTCGAGACGGGCGCCAACGACGGCCTTCGCGGCATCGATCCGGACGCACTGCGGCGGAATCTCGACGCCATTCTGGAGCGGGCGAGGGAGGCGACTCCCTCGCCCGCGCTCGTCGTGATCGGGATGGAGGCGCCGCCCAACCTCGGGGCCCGGTACACGACGGCGTTCCGGAGCGTCTACGAGGAGGTGGCCCGGCAACACGATGCGACGCTGATCCCGTTCCTGCTGGATGGCGTGGCCGGCGTGCCTTCACTCAATCAGGAAGACGGGATCCACCCGACGGCGGAGGGACACCGGCGCATGGCGGAGCTGGTATGGAAGGAGCTGGAGCCGGTCCTCAGGGAGCGCGCGCGGGCGCAGGCGGCTGTGCGCTGATGGCCCGGTCGGGCGTGCGCGGAATGGACACCGACCCGAACCGCTGGCCGGGCTCGGTGGTATACCGAAGGTCCACGATGTGCACCCGGTCGCTGTCCACCGACACGCTGGGAAAGCGCGCCCATCCGAGAAAGCGCCGGGATACCTCGCTCCGGAGCGCCTGCGCCGCTGCCGCATCACCCGGAATGCCCGCCGGGAATTCGCGGATGGAGGCCGCGTCGATGTGCGGCCGTTCGAACCAGTGGAAGTCGGCAACCCGATAGACGCCGGGCTGCTCCACCACCACGCGGCGACGGAAAGGATCCACCGGTGATGGCGCCGCCATGATGGCGCGAACCTCACCGGGATGCAGCGACGACATCTCCGCCGTGGCGATCTGCCGCGCGCTCACGTTCGAGATGGCCATCACGAGGATATAGGCGGCGGCCACGAGGATCGCGCGGCGGGCGGGAAGCTCCGGCACCACCGTCCGCTCCCGCGCCAGGCGCCGGCGTCGACTCGCCCAGACGCCGGCGCCGAGCACCAGCCAGACCCATGGGTCGACAATGAAGAGCGTGTCGCCGTAGGTCCAGCGGCCGCTCCATGGGAGGAGCCAGCGGACCCCGTAGGTGTTGAGGGTGTCGAGCACCGGGTGGGAGGCAACGCCGATCGCGGAGAGCAGCAGGAGCTGCCCCCCGCGGGCGCCGGAGGGAAGGACCGCGCGCCGCAGGCGTTGCGACAGCCGATCCACGAGGAGCATGACGGCGGCAAGCCCGAAGGGTAGCACCGCCAGCGCAACGATCCCGTGGGACCACCCTCGGCGCCACTCCAGATCGGCGAGTGGCCCGCCGAGAAAGGCGAGGACGTCGAGGTCGGGGAGGTTGGCCCCGATCAGGAGCGTCGCGAAGCCGAGGGAGGTGCGGCGGGCGAGGCCGCTTTCAGCGAGCGCGGCCCCGGCGAGCGTATGGCAGACGTTGTCCACCGCTCACGCGGACTCGAGCTGCGCGTCGAGCTCCACCGCGACATTGCCCTGCAGCGCCAGCGAGACGGGGCACCCCCCCTTCGCGCTCTCCGCCGCCTGCCGGAACGCCGACTGGTCGATGCCCGGCACCGTTCCGCGGCAGACGAGCTTCATCGTCGTGATCCGGAAGCCGCCGTCCTTCTTTTCCACCGTGCACGCCGCGCGGGTGGCGATGCGGGTGGACGGCGTCCCCGCCGCCTCCAGCCCCGCCGCCAGGGCCATGCTGAAGCATGCGGCATGCGCGGCAGCGATGAGCTCCTCGGGATTGGTGCCGCCGTCACCGACGAACCGGCTCGAAAAGGTGTAATCGCCCGAGAAGCTTCCGGTGGCGGCGCTGTAGTGTCCCTTGCCGCCCTTGAGGCCACCTTCCCAGACGGCGTCTGCGTTACTTGTGGGCATTCGTCGCTCCGTTTTCGTTGTCGAAGATCGCCGCGTGGTGGGCGGCGGGTCCGTCCGGCAACATAGCCCGGTCCGCGGGGGGCGGCCACGGGGTCGCCCGCGGAGCACGGCACGTCTTACCTTCCTCCATTCACGTCCCCCGGGGAGCTCGATGCGCATCAGAGGGCAATCGCTTGTCTTCCTCCTTGCATTCGCGGGCTGCCGCGAGCGCGACCAGCCGTTCGACGGCGGCGCGTCGGCGCGGGACAGTGCCGGCGTCACGATCGTCATGAACCGGCAGCCCGTGTGGCATCCCGATTCCGCCTGGCGGCTCGGCCCGGAGCCGGTGCTCGAGATCGGCGGCGGCGACGGACCGGGTTTCGGCGAGATCGTCGGCCTCATCCGGACGCCGGCGGGAGCGATCGCGGCGGCCGACGCGGGCGGTCAGGTGATTCGCGTCTTCGCTCCCGACGGGCGCCTCGTCCGTACCGTCGGGCGGCAGGGGACGGGCGCGGGGGAGTTCCAGGCGCTGTCGTGGCTCAGCCATGCCGGCGACTCGCTGCTCGCGTTCGATCTTCTCTCCCGGCGCGTGACGCTCTTCGGCGCGGCTGGACGCGTGCGCTCGGTGCAGCTCGAGGGGCGGGGTCCCGAGCTCGCCGCGCCGATCGGCCGATTCGAGGACGGCACCCTCCTGGTGGCGACGGGCGGGGCGCGGTTCCCCTTTGCCGGGGAGGAGGGGACCGCGCGCCGCGATTCGGCGCTTCTCCTTCGCTACGCGAGTCGGGGCGCCGTCGCCGATACCGTCGCGCAGGTCGCCTGGGGGGAGACGTTCGGAGTCGGCATTGCCTCGGGAGCGGGACGGTTCGTCGCGCCGATGCCCCGGCCGTTCGGCCGGCGGTCGAGCGTGCTCCTGGTCGGGGACGAGATCGTCGTGGCCGACGCCGAGCGCTACGAGCTCGATGTGCTCGACACCGAGGGGCGGCCGGTGCGAAGCATCCGGCGCGAGCGCGGGCTCATTCCGGTGACCCCCGAGGCGATCGCGGCGTATCGTGGCGCGCTCGACCGATCGGCCGGATCCCGCGGGCTGCAGATGCAGCTCGACTCCGCGCTCCGCTCGGCGCTCGACTCGGCGCCGTATCCGGCGGTCATGCCGGCGTACGAGCAGGTGATCGCGGACGACGAGGGGAACCTCTGGGTCCTCGACTATTCGGTCCGGCTCGATCAGCCGCGGCGATGGAGCGTCTTCTCCCGGGAGGGCCGCTGGCTCGGCGACGTGATCACGCCGGTGGGATTCCGGGTCACGGACATCGGACTGGACTGGGTGCTGGGTGTATGGCGGGGACCGGACGGCGAGGATCGGATCCGGATGTACCAGGTGATCCGCATCGAGTCCCGGCCGGTCGAAGGGGTGCCGGGGCGGTAAGTCCGGTTCCGTGAATGCGGCGGAGGCACGGAGCCAGTGCTCTCCGTGCCTCCGTGGCGGTCCGGTCAATGCGCCTCCTGACCGATGCAAGTGCATCGCGGCACGCGGTCCGGCGAACCGCAGCCTAGCTGCGGCGGAACGCGAGGAGCCCCGCGGCGGCAGGAAGCAGCAGAAGGAGTGCCGCATGGCGTACCGGCTGGCCGGTGTCTCCGCCGTCGAGCGCCAGGGCGCGCAACGCCTCGTCGATGTCCTTTCCGGTTACCTCCCGCCCCCAGGTATAGCCGTTCTCGTTCCGGGTCGGCACGTTCACCGACCGCACCTCCCCGTTCCGCCCCACGCCGACGAGCGCGGTCGGCCCTTCCTTCCCTCCGATGTTGATCGCAAGCACCCACGCCCCCGCGGGCCAGCTCTGGCGGAGCGCCATGACCCCGGGGATGTTCGTGCGCTCGAATGACAGCTCGAGGGTCCGGCGCCTGCCATCGACGATGCCCGTGGCGGTCCCGTTGACTGGAAAGGCGGTGGCATTTCCGTGGTGGTAGGTCCGGACGAGGAGGAACATTCCCCGCGTCGTCTGATTCAGCGGATTGGCGGGGAGCTCGATCGAGATCCACGGGGGACCCGCCGAAAGCGCCGCGGGAGTGAGTGATACGGCGAGCAGAGCGGGGACGATCAATCCGAAACGGCGAAGCATCTCGCACCTCCTGGTGAGTGACATGCCGACGCGCATGCCATTGAGATGCCGCGTCAGGGCGAAGGGTTTGGGCGGGGGAGCGCCTGGCGAAGGGTGAGGTCTCCCTTGAGCGACCGGAGCACCGCCCAGGCGCGGCCGCTGCCGATCACGTACTGGACCGCCTTGGCGCGGGTCGGCTTTCCCGCCGCGCCGGGAATCATGCTCTCGGTCCTGCCGCCATAGGTCGATGCCTCCACCGTCACGCCGGCCCCCGGCGGGAGGAGGAGCGTGATGGGTGCTTCGTGGGTCTGGAGATCGAGTCGGCCGCCAGCGGCCACGCCGGCGTTGCAGACGATCTCGCCGGACACGCTCTCCAGCCGGCCGGTGATGACGCTGCCGCGAAGGCGGATGGGGCCGGAGACGCTCGTGGCGGTCACGTCGCCGGCTGCGCCCGTCACCACGATGGCGCCACCGGCAGTCTTGAGCCGCGTCACCCGGGCGGGTGCCTCGATCAGGAGGTCGCCATCCATCGACTCCGCCGTGAGGAGGCTCGGCGCACCGCGGATGGAGATCTGTCCGCTCACCGTGGCCACGTCGATCTCCCCGCGCATACCCTCGACGGCGATCGGCGCGGTGGCGCTCTTGATCCAGAGTCGAGCCATCCGCGGCGCGTGGATCTCGAGTGCGGTCCCGACCGCCGGAAGCGGACCCGCATCCACGACCACCTTCACCGCGGCCCGGCCGCCGCCGGCGAGCAGCGTTCCACCGCCCTCGGGTGGCGCTCCGGTCACGACGAGGCTGTCCCGGTCCCAGCCGATGACCCGGACGCTCCCCACCAGGTTCACGATGCGAACGGACGCATCCGGCGCAACGGCAAACCGTCGCGCCGGTCCCTGCGCGACGAGGGGCGCGGGACGGAGTGCGAGCACCGCCGAAGCAGCGAGGAGGAGGCACGCCGTTCGCCGCATCCTCAGATCTCCTGCGCGATGCGGGTGGCCTGCTCGAGCAGTGCGACCTTCTGTTCGTGGCTCGTCCGGAGGAGCATCCGGAGATCGGGATTTCCCGGATCCGCCTCCAGCGCCGCCCGCGAGTCCGCGATGGCGCGATCGATGATCCGGAGGTTCCGCTCGAGCGTCTCGATCGTTCCGGGCGCCAGGTGATGCCGCTCGCGCTCCACGATCCCGCTCAGCGCGGCCGCCTGTTCGATATAACTCTGCTCGAGCGCCGGTACGGCGGCGGTCTCGTCCGCCGGCGCGCGGCCGGTGATGAGCAGCGTCACGGCGGAGGAGGTGGCGACGAGGAGGAGGGCGGCGGCCGCGAGTGGCAGCCACCGCATCCGCCGGGGCGCGATCCGCTCATGGATCCGCGGCCAGAGGTCGGTGGGCGGATCGAGCGAGCGGGGAAGGGCCGCCCGCGGCCCGAGCAGGAAGCGGGCGGCATCCAGGTCCTGCCGGCACTCGACGCAGGCGGCCAGGTGCTCCTCGATGCCGGCGCGCGCCGCCGCGTCGAGCCGTCCCTCGAGGAAGGCGTCGAGCCGCTCCCTCACTTCGGCGCAATTCATCGGTCCAATGCCTCCCGCAGCAGCCGCCGGGCCCGGAAGAGCTGGGCCTTCGAGGTCCCCTCGGCAATTCCGGCCGTCGCCGCGATCTCCTGATGCGTGTACCCCTCGACATCGTGCAGTACGAAGACCGTTCTCGCGCCAGCCGGCAATCCCGCAATGGCCTTATCGAGATCGAGGCGGGCCCCTGGGGATGGGGGATCGCCCGGTCTCTCGTAGGCTGACGGGTCATCCGTGACGACCAGCCGCTTTGCGCGTCGCCAGAGCGAGCGCCGGCTCTGGAGCACGACGTTGACGGCCAGCCGATGCAGCCACGTGCCGAACGCGCTCCCGCCCCGGAACGTGCCGAGCCGCTCCCAGGCGCGGACGAAGACGTCCTGCGTCAGTTCCTCCGCCCGCGCCGCGTCCCCCTCGAGTCGAAGGCAGAGCGCATAGATCCGCCCCGCATGCGCCCGATAGAGATCGGCGAAGGCGGCCGCATCCCCCGCCTGCGCCCGGCGAACGACCAGGTCGGTCACCGGGAGGTGCGGGCGGGAGCCGGCAGGGGCCCAGCCGGTGGGGAAGGGGGCGGCGTCGGCATGCACTCCCATGAGATGCCGGCCGGGCGGCCGGGGTTTGACTGGGCGCGCTGGCGGGCGGCGCGCCTACCACCTACACTCCACCCCAATGTCCTACTTCGACACCAACAAGCAGCGCGCCGCCGGGGTCATTCTCATCCTGGGTGCGGTGCTCGCCATCGCCCTCTGGCCGTTCACCAGCGGCCTCATCGGCGCGCTGGTGCTCTACGTCATCTTTGCGCCGGTCTATCGCGAGCTCACCAGGAGGATCCCCGAGGGGCCCTCCGCCGCCATCGTCATCATTCTCGCCATTCTGTTCCTGGTGATTCCAGTCGCCTCCATCATCTCGCTGGTGGCGACGCAGGGGCCGGGCATGCTGCGGGGCATCGTCGAGAGCCCGCTGATCGACCGGATCATGGAGCTCCGGGTCGGCCGGTACAACGTCGGGGAGCAGATCGGCATCCAGGTCCGCAATCTCGGCGGCCAGCTGGTGTCGGTGATCGGCTCGAACGCACTCGGTATCCTCGGGTCCGCCACGCGGCTCACGCTGCAGCTCACCGTCGCGTTCTTCGGCCTGTACTATCTCCTCCGTGGACGGAGGCAGGCGTGGCAGGGGATGCGGATGTTCATCCCCTTCTCGAGCGAGAACGCCGACCTCCTCCGCAAGCGTTTCAAGGACGTCACGATCTCCACGCTCATCGGCACGTTCCTTACCGCTGGCGTGCAGGGCGTCCTGATGGGCGGGGCCTTCTATGCGGTGGGGCTCGCCAATCCGGTGTTCTGGGGCGTGATCACCATCCTCTTCTCGGTGCTGCCCATCGTCGGGAGCGGGATGATCTGGGTCCCCGGCGTCGTGGTCCTCTTCCTGCAGGATCGCTACGTCGCCGCCATCCTGCTCGCCGTCTGGGGCATCCTCGTGATCGGGGGAATCGACAACCTCATCCGCCCCTGGGTCTACCGGCGCTATGCCCAGATCCATCCCTTCATCACGGTCATCGGTGCGCTCGCCGGTATCACCTACTTCGGGATCCTCGGCCTCCTCATCGGCCCGCTCGCCATTTCCTACTTCTTCGAGCTGATCCGGATGTACCGCGAGGAGTACCTCCCGCGCGAGCCGGTGGAGGTCGTGGATCCGGTCCCGGTGCCCGCCCCCCGGCGTCGCCGGCTCAGCTGGCCGAGCTTCTCGCGCCCCCCCGAGTGACCCGGCGCTAGCGCGACCCGCGCGCGGTGCGCCGACCCCAGAGATATACCGGAATCCCGAGCGCCAGGAGCCCCGCCCCGCGCAGGGCGTTTCCCGGATTCGACGCGACCGATCCCACCACCACGTACACCGCCGCCAGCACGAAGAGAATCGGCAGGAGCGGATACCCCGGCGCCCGGAATCCGGTGTACGGCGTCGCCGCCCCCCGCTCGCGCGCGCGATAGACGAAAAGCGTCGCCGCACTCATCCCGAAGAAGATCCAGTCGGCGAAGACCACGTAGTCGAGGAGCGCGCCGTAACGGCCGCTCTGGACGAGGACGAGCGCCCAGACGCACTGGAGCACGATAGCCGCGGCCGGCGTCCGGTAGCGGGGATGCAGCCGGGCGAGGCGGGGTATGAAGAGGCCGTCCGCGGCCATCGCCTGGACGACGCGGGGCGTCACGAGGATGACGAGATTGAGAAAACCGAAGGTGGAGACCACGATGCCCGCGGTGATGAGCGTGCGTCCCGCCGGGCCGACGAGCCGAGTCATGGCGTCCGAGGCGGGGGCGTCGCTCGCCGCGAGACCGGCGGGTCCGAGCGTGGCGAGATAGGTGTAATTGGCCAGGAGGTAGACGATCACCACACCCACCACGCCGATGATGAGTGCGCGCGGGAGATTTCGTTCCGGCGCAACGATCTCTTCGGCGATGAAGTTCGTCTGCTGCCATCCGCCGAACGAGAAGAGCACCGGCACGAGCGCGCCGGCGATGGCGAGCAGGACCCCGTCCGGCGCGTCGGCCGCTCGTGCGGCGTCGGGGAGCGCCATGGCGGGGAGCAGCCCGGCGGCGCCGGCGAGCCCGGCGGCGATCAGCGCACCGAGCGCCGAAAGCTTGAGGATGGTGAAGATGTTCTGGGTGATCGCCCCGGGGCGGACGCCGGCGTAGTTGATGGCGGAGAGCAGGACGATGGCGCCGGAGGCGAGCGCGATCCGCGGGGCATGCTCCAGTCCCAGCAGGGCGGCGGCGTAGTCGGCGAAGGTCACGGCGACGGCCGCGATCGCTCCGGTGGCGATGATGAGGAGGAGTGCCCACGCATAGAGAAAGGCCGGCAGGGTGCCGAAGCTGTCGCGGATATAGACGTATTGCCCCCCGGCGCGTGGCGCGCGGCCGCCGAGCTCCGCATAGATGAACGCCCCGATCAGCGCGATGCCGCCGCCGAGCAGCCAGACGGCGAGCGTGAGCTCCGCCGTGTGCACCCGTTGCGCGACCACCTGGGGCGAGCGGAAGATCCCCGACCCGATGATGCCTCCCATCACCATCATGACGCCGGAGAAGAGGCCGAGCCTCCGGGCGTAGGTGACGGGCCGATCCGCTTCGCGATCGTGATCCATCTCCGAGCTCACCTCCGGTCAGGTGGGGGCGCCGCCCATCGGCCGATGGCGTCGGCGCCCGCCCCGTGATATCATCCTGCCGCGAATGACCCCTACGGCCCGCTCCCGCCCTCCTCGCGCACTCGTTGTCGCGGCCTTTGCCGCCATCTACATCGTCTGGGGCTCCACCTACCTCGCCATCCGGGTCGCGATCGAGACGATCCCGCCCTTCCTCATGGCGGGAACGCGCTTCCTCATCGCGGGACTCGTGCTCTATGCATGGGCCCGTCTGCGGGGCGCGCCCTCGCCGAGCCGCTCCAACTGGCGCGCTGCAATCATCCTGGGCGCGCTCTTCCTCCTCTTCGGCAACGGGGGAGTGGTCTGGGCGGAGCAGACTGTCCCGTCGGGAATCGCCGCGGTCCTCGTCGCGCTGCTTCCGATCTGGACCGCCATCATCGAGTGGATCCGGCCGCCGGGAAAGCGGCCGGGCGCCGCGGTGACGGTCGGACTCGTCACCGGGTTCGCGGGGGTCGCGCTGCTCCTCGCGCCCGGCGTCGGTGGAACGGCCATCGATCCGGTGGGGGGCGTCGTGCTGATGCTCGCGTCCCTCTCCTGGGCCTACGCGGGAATCATCTCGCAGGAGCAGCCCCTCCCCGGCTCGGCGGTGCTGTCCTCCGGCATGCAGATGCTCGCCGGAGGAGCACTTCTCACCGTGCTCGGCGTCCTCACCGGCGAGGGCGCGGCGCTCGAGCTCGATGCCGTCACGCCGCGTTCGGCCGCCGCCCTGCTCTATCTGATCGGATTCGGGTCGCTGCTCGGGTTCAGCGCCTTTGCGTGGCTGCTCCGGGTCTCGACTCCGGGCCGCGTGGCGACGTACGCCTACGTGAACCCGGTGGTCGCCGTCTTTCTCGGCTGGCTCATCCTCGGCGAGCCGCTCGGCCTCCGGGAAATCGTGGCGGCCGCCATCATCGTCGGCGGCGTCGGGCTGATCACTACCGCCCGGCTCCGCTCGCGCTGACGGCGCCGAGCGGCATCGAGCCCAACAATACGCAAAACGGCCCCCCGGCGTCATGCCGGGGGGCCGCTTCGCTTCGAGCGATGCCGACTACTGCTGGCGAACCAGCTCGGTCCGGCGGTTGAGGGCACGGCCGGCGCGCGTGGTGTTCGGCGCCACCGGGCGGTCCCAGGCGTAGCCGGCGGTGGTCATGCGATCCGCCGAAACGCCCTTCGAGACGAGGTAGTTCTTGACCGACTCGGCGCGCTGCAGCGAAAGCCGCTCGTTGAGCGCCCGTCCGCCGGTGTTGTCGGTGTGCCCCGCCACCTCGACCCGGATGTTCGGGTTCTCGTTGAGCGTCGCCGCCACCTCATCGAGGATGTAGCGCGAGCTCTGCGTGAGGGTCGCCGTTCCCGTGGCGAAGTTGACGCCGGGGAGGACGATGTTGGCGTTGGCGTTCTCGCTCAGCTTGCGGAGGCTGTCGCGAAGCGCCTGGATCTGCGCCGCGCTGATGCCCGCCGCGCGCGCGATGCTGTCGCGCTCGGCCTGCGCCGCCGCCCGCTCCGCCGCCAGGACCGAGTC